>NZ_BTTW01000014.1 GCF_036245865.1 Corallococcus caeni
GCACCACGGACGTGACGGGCACGGTGAAGCTGCCGGACAACGTCGAGATGGTCATGCCGGGCGACAACATCGCCATCGAGGTGGAGCTCATCACCCCGGTCGCGATGGAGAAGGAGCTCCGGTTCGCGGTTCGTGAAGGCGGCCGCACGGTGGGCGCGGGCGTCGTGGCGGAAATCATCGCGTAGCACTCAGCCCACCAGCCCTCCGGATGGCCCCTCGTGGGCGCTTCCGGAGAGCCGGTGGAAATCCAGTTGCAACCCATGGGGTGTGGTGGTACACACCGCGCCCCTTCGTTCCGAAGAAACGGTTCTCTGAAATCCAGGCGTTGACGGGCGTACCGCCTCACGGTTCCCAGAGGTCGTTCAAAGAGGTTCTTGCGAATGGCGACACAGAAGATCCGCATCCGGCTGAAGGCGTACGACTCGAAGCTCCTGGACCAGAGTGCTGGGGAGATCGTCGAGACGGCCAAGCGCACGGGCGCCAAGGTGGCCGGTCCGATCCCCCTGCCGACGCGCATCAACAAGTTCACCGTGTTGCGTTCGCCGCACGTGGACAAGAAGAGCCGCGAGCAGTTCGAGATCCGCACGCACAAGCGCCTGCTCGATATCCTCGAGCCGACCCAGCAGACGCTGGACGCGCTGATGAAGCTGGATCTGTCTGCCGGCGTTGACGTCGAGATCAAGTCCTAGGAAGCGGGATGGCGTCGGAGTGGTTTCACTCTGACCCCCGAGGAAAGTGCCATGGCGAAGTTTGACGTAGTCGACCTGGATTTGAAGAAGGTGTCGGAGATCGAGCTCTCCGACGAGATCTTCGGCGCCGAGCCGAACACCCACCTGTTCTACGAGGTGGCGAAGATGCAGCAGATCAACCGGCGTCGCGGCACGGTCGGGGTGAAGAACACCTCGCTGGTCAGCGGCGGCGGCAAGAAGCCCTGGAAGCAGAAGGGCACCGGCCGCGCCCGTCAGGGCTCGATCCGCGCCTCCCACTGGGTGGGCGGCGGCAAGGCGATGGCCCCCAAGGCCCGTGACTACTTCTACCGGCCGCCCCGCAAGGTCCGCCGCGGTGCCCTGCGCGCCGTGCTGTCCCTGCGTGCCCGGGAGAAGCAGCTCATCATCCTGGACGGCTTCAAGCTGGACGCCCCGAAGTCGAAGCAGGCCTTCGAGGTGCTCACGCGCCGCATGAAGCTCCAGAACGCGCTGGTCATCGACGAGCGTGGCAACACCAACCTGCACCGCAGCGTGCGCAACCTGGCGAAGTTCGACGTGCTGCCGCCCGAGGGTCTCAACCTCGAGTCCGTGCTCAAGCACTCGCACATCGTCCTGACTTCCGCCGCCGCGAAGGCGCTCGAGGGGTCCCTGTCATGAACCTGAACGACGTCATCAAGGGCCCGCTCATCACGGAGAAGCTGGACAAGGCCCGGGAGAAGTTCCGCCAGTACTCGTTCATCGTGGACCGCAAGGCCACGAAGCACGACGTGTCCCGCGCGGTCCAGTCCCTGTTCAAGGTCACGGTGGAGGGTGTTCGCACCAACATCGTGCGTGGCAAGACGAAGCGGGTGGGCAAGAGCATCGGCCAGCGCCCCAACTTCAAGAAGGCGGTCGTCACCCTGAAGGAGGGTGACAAGATCGAACTCTTCGAAGGGGGAGCGGTCTGACGCCACTGGCGTCCAGATCCGCCTGAGAGGAACACACCATGGGCATCAAGAAGTACAAGCCGACAAGCGCCGCCCGCCGTTTGATGACGGTGTCCGACTTCGCGGACATCACCAAGGACTCGCCGGAGAAGTCTCTCACCGAGCCCATCAAGCGCTCCGGTGGCCGCAACGTCCACGGCCACATCACCCGTCGCCACCAGGGTGGCGGTCACAAGCGCCGCTACCGCGTCATCGACTTCAAGCGTCGTGACAAGGACGGCGTGCCGGCCAAGGTCGTCGCGGTCGAGTACGACCCGAACCGCACCGCCAACATCGCCCTCCTGCACTACGCGGACGGCGACAAGCGCTACATCCTGGCCCCCGTGGGCCTGAGCGTGGGCGACACCGTGTTCGCCGGCTCCACCGCCGACATCCGGCCGGGCAACAGCCTGCCGCTGCAGAACATCCCGGTGGGTACGGTCATCCACAACGTGGAGCTGAAGCCGGGCCGTGGCGCCCAGGTCATCCGCTCCGCGGGCACCTCCGGCCAGCTGATGGCGAAGGAGGAGCGCTACGCCCAGGTCCGTATGCCCTCGGGCGCCGTGCGCAAGGTGCTCATCGAGTGCCGCGCCACCGTGGGCCAGGTGGGCAACATCGAGCACGAAATCATCCGCATCGGCAAGGCGGGCAAGAGCCGCTGGCTGGGCATCCGTCCCACCGTCCGCGGTCTGGCGATGAACCCTGTCGACCACCCGCACGGTGGTGGTGAGGGTAAGTCCGGCCAGGGTAACCCGCACCCGGTGTCTCCGTGGGGCAAGAAGACCAAGGGCCTCACCACGCGCACCAACAAGCGCACCGACAAGTTCATCGTGAGCGGCCGCCGCCAGGGCGCGCGCAGCCAGTAAGAGGATTTGAAACATGGCTCGTTCGATCAAGAAGGGTCCGTTCGTTGACGATCACCTCCTCAAGAAGATCGAGGGGATGATCGCCGCGAACAAGAAGGCGGTCGTCAAGACCTGGTCCCGGCGCTCCACGATTCTCCCTGAGTTCGTGGGTCACACCTTCGCCGTTCACAACGGCAAGAAGTTCATTCCGGTGTTCGTCACGGAGAACATGGTGGGCCACAAGCTCGGCGAGTTCGCTCCTACGCGCACCTTCGGTGGGCACTCGGCGGAGAAGAAGGTCGCCAAGGCCCCGGGCAAGTAGCCCGTTCGCACGCCTGAGAGCCTGAGGAGATGACCATGGAGTCGACTGCACATCTGCGTCACCTGCGCATGAGCCCGCGCAAGCTGTCCCTCGTCGCGGCGCTCATCCGGGGCAAGCCTGTTGAGGCCGCCCTGAACATCCTGAAGTTCACCCCGCGCGCCGCCGCGCGGCCGGTGGAGAAGCTCATCAAGAGCGCCGTCGCCAACGCGACGGACCTGTCCAAGGGTCAGGTCGACGTGGATACGCTCTACGTCAAGACCATCTCCGTGGACCAGGCCGCCACCCAGCGCCGGTTCATGCCGCGCGCCATGGGGCGCGCGACGCCCATCCAGAAGAAGTCTGCCCACGTCCACGTCGTGCTGGCCGAGGCCAAGAAGTAGGACCCGTCGGGCCCCGCCCGGACGCACCAAGGAGATTCAGTTTGGGACAGAAAGTACATCCGATCGGGTTCCGGCTCGGCGTCATCAAGACCTGGGACTCCAAGTGGTTCGAGCACAAGAACTACGCCCAGTGGCTCCACGAGGACATCCGCATCCGCGAGTTCGTGAAGAAGTCGCTGAACCACGCGGGCGTGTCCAAGGTGGAGATTGAGCGCGCCGCCAACAAGGTGAAGGTCAACGTCCACACCGCTCGGCCGGGCATCGTCATCGGCAAGCGCGGCGCTGGCATCGAGACCGTCAAGAAGGACCTCCAGCAGTTCACTAAGAACGAGGTCTTCCTGAACATCGTCGAGGTCCGCAAGGCCGAGACCGACGCGCAGCTCGTGGCGGAGAACATCGCCACGCAGCTCGAGCGCCGCATCGCCTTCCGCCGCGCCATGAAGAAGGCGCTGCAGACCGCGATGAAGTTCGGGGCCAAGGGCATCCGCGTCGCCTGCTCGGGCCGCCTGGGTGGCGCCGAGATGGCCCGCTACGAGTGGTACCGCGAGGGCCGCGTGCCCCTGCACACCCTTCGCGCGGACATCGACTTCGGCTTCGCCGAGGCCAAGACGACCTACGGCAAGATTGGCTGCAAGGTCTGGATCTGCAAGGGCGAGGTCCTCCCCGGCAAGGGCGGCCAGGCCCCCATGCCCACCAACCGGTAAGACGCCCCCTGCGGGGCGGGTTTAAGAGACCCGCCCTGCATGGAAGGCACGAAGGACATCGACCATGCTTCAGCCTGCTCGAACCAAATACCGCAAGATGCAGAAGGGCCGCATGTTCGGCTCGGCCCACCGCGGCAGCGACCTCACCTACGGTGAGTTCGGCCTGGTGAGCCTCCAGCCGGGCTGGATCACCTCGCGCCAGATCGAGGCGGCCCGTATCGCGATGACCCGCCACGTGAAGCGCGGCGGTAAGATCTGGATCCGGATCTTCCCGGACAAGCCCATCACGAAGAAGCCCGCCGAGACCCGTATGGGTACCGGTAAGGGTGGCGTGGAGTACTACGTCGCGGTCGTCAAGCCGGGACGCGTCCTCTACGAGATGGAGGGCATGACGCAGGAGATCGCCACCGGTGCGCTGAAGCTGGCGCAGGCGAAGCTGCCGGTGCTCACCAAGATCGTGCGCCGCAGCGAGCTCTCGCTGTAGTCACGCACCGCCGGGACGGGCGCTCCACCTGGTGACAGGGGAGGGCGCCCGCATCCCGCGCCGAGGAGACCAAGATGGCGACTGCGAAGGAACTGAAGGACCTGTCGACGGACGACCTGCAGAACCGCGCGAAGGAACTGCGCGACACGCTGGTCCAGGATCGGCTCAAGCGTCGGACCGGCTCGCTGGACAGCCCTGCTGAGGGCGTGCAGCACCGCCGTGATCTGGCCCGCATCCTCACCGTCCTGGGCCAGAAGGCCCGGGCCGCGAAGGCGGGGTAGTAGTAGCAGTGCATCCGCGGGCATCCGGGCTCACCCGGATGTTCGTGGCCATCCGGGCAGAGGGCCCGGGTGCATGACAGACAGTGAGAACCAACATGGCTGAAGCGACCGAAACGCCCGCTGCCGAGACCTCCACCCGGGGTCGTCCCAAGACCCGCGTGGGCATCGTCACCTCCAACAAGATGCAGAAGACGGTGGTCGTCACCGTCCAGCGTCGTGCTCCCCACCCGAAGTACGGGAAGATCATGAGCCTGCGCGAGAAGTACAAGGCGCACGTCGAGGATCACGACTACCCGAAGAAGGTCACCATCAACGAGGGTGACCGGGTGCGCATCGCCGAGACCAAGCCCGCTTCGAAGGACAAGCGTTGGCGCGTGGTCGAGGTGTTGGAGAAGAGCAAGAACGTCTAGGTAGGCCACACCGCGTCCGTGCGCCATGAAGCGCGTGGACGGGTTCGAGCAAGAGGAGACTTCACATGATTCAGATGCAGAGTGTGCTCGATGTGGCCGACAACTCGGGCGCCAAGAAGGTGTTTTGCATCAAGGTTCTCGGCGGCTCCAAGCGCAAGTATGCCTCCATCGGCGACGTGATTGTCGTGTCGATCCGCGAGGCCCTGCCCAACTCCAAGGTGAAGAAGGGTGACGTCGCGAAGGCCGTCATCGTCCGCACCCGTCGCGAGGTGGGTCGTGCGGATGGCAGCTACATCAAGTTCGACGGCAACTCGGCGGTCCTCATCAACAAGGACCTGGAGCCCATCGGGACGCGCATCTTTGGGCCGGTCGCCCGTGAGCTGCGTGCCCGCAAGTTCATGAAGATCATCTCGCTGGCGCCCGAGGTCCTCTAAGAGGACGCAGGCCTGACGGCGAACAGCCAGAGTGAGGAAGCCATGCAGAAGCTGAAAGTCGGTGACACCATCCAGGTCATCTCCGGGTCTGAGCGCTCGGAGAAGACGCCGGCGACCAAGCGCGGCAAGGTGCTGAAGGTCGACCGGGAGGCGGGCCGCGTGACGGTCGAAGGCCTGCGCCTGGTCAAGCGCCACATGCGCAAGACGCCGCAGAGCCCCGAGGGCGGCATCATCGAGAAGCCGGGCACCATCGCGCTCTCGAACGTCCAGGTGGTCTGCGCCAAGTGCGACAAGCCGACCCGCGTCGGCATCCGCAAGGAGGGGGAGTCCTCCAAGCGGTTCTGCAAGCAGTGTGACGCCCTGATTGACTAGGGGTCGGTGTTCGGGCATGTATGCGCGCCCCTTGCCCCACCTCGTGGTGGGGCAAGCGGGCGTGCACGTCCAGAGGGCTGAAATGGTCGAGCCCTCCGGGTGTTTCCACGTACTAGACGCAGGACTGATCGGACGCGCTGGGTCCATGACGGCGCCCCGAAGCAGGGGAATGAAAGATGGCTGACGAGAAGAAGGCCGACTCGAAGGAAAAGAAGAGCAAGAAGCGCGGGAAAGAAGAAGCCAAGAAGGTCGGCTTCGCCGCGAACATCGAGGAGGGCCTGAAGGCCCGCTCGGCGCGGCTCAAGGACCGCTTCCGTTCGGAAGGCGTGCCCGCGCTCATGAAGGAGCTGGGGCTCAAGAACCCCATGGAAGTGCCGCGGCTGGAGAAGATCGTCGTCAACATGGGTCTGGGCGAGGCACTCGCCAACAACAAGATCCTGGAGTCGGCGGTGGACCAGCTGGCCGCCATCACCGGTCAGAAGCCGGTCGTGACGCGCGCGCGCAAGTCCATCGCGAACTTCAAGCTGCGCCAGGGCCAGGCCATCGGTGCCGCCGTCACGCTGCGCGGCGACCGCATGTTCGAGTTCATGGACCGCCTCATCACCGTCGCGCTGCCGCGCGTGCGTGACTTCAAGGGCGTGTCCCCGAAGGCCTTTGACGGGAAGGGCAACTACACGCTCGGCGTCCGCGAGCAGATCATCTTCCCGGAAATCAACTACGATCAGATCGAGAAGGTGAAGGGGCTCAACATCAGCTTCGTCACCACCGCCCCGAACGACGAGCAGGGACTGGCGCTGATGCGTCACTTCGGCATGCCGTTCCGTCAGTAGGACCGAGCCCAGGACTCCCATCGATCATGGCCAAGCTCTCCAAGATTGCCCAGGCAAAGCGCAAGCTGAAGTTCCCCGTGCGTCAGTACAACCGCTGCCCGCTCTGCGGTCGTCCTCGCGCCTTCCTGCGCAAGTTCAAGATGTGCCGTATCTGCCTGCGTCACCGCGCCCTGCGCGGTGAAATCACCGGCGTCACCAAGTCGTCCTGGTAGGCGCTGGACCCCGGAAGCCGTCCCTGTCCTGAAGAGGGCAGGGCGGTCCCCGGTTGAAGTAGAAGGGAAGTGGCGGTCTCCGCGAACCCCCGGGATGGGCCCGGCAGGCGTGGTGGCTGCGAGCGCGGTGGGCTCCTGAAGGGGCTCCCGCTTAGCTTGAAGGTGCTTCATGCCGGTCAATGATCCCGTCGGCGACATGCTGACCCGCCTGCGCAACGCCTCGCGCGCGCGGCACGACAAGGTCGTCATTCCCCACTCGAAGCTCAAGGTGGAGATCGTCAAGGTCCTCAAGGACGAGGGCTACATCGGGGACTTCACCATCCACGAGGTCGCGCCGCAGAGCGAGATCACCGTGCAGCTGAAGTACGGCCCGGACCGCAGCCCGGCCATCACCGGCCTGCGCCGCGTGTCGAAGCCCGGCCTGCGCCGCTACGTCGCGGTGCGCGACATCCAGCCGGTGCTCGGCGGCATGGGCATCTCCATCCTCTCCACCTCGCGCGGCATCCTGGTGGACACCGAGGCCCGGAAGCAGAAGGTCGGCGGCGAACTGCTCTGCACGGTCTACTAGCCAGGAGTCTGGGTGAGGCGCCCCGCGAGGAGCGCGCCCCAGGCGACGACAGCACGAGGCAATCATGAGTCGGATTGGAAAACTGGCGATCAAGCTTGGCGACAAGACGAAGGTCAACGTCGCCAACCAGCAGGTCAACTTTGACGGCCCCAAGGGCAAGCTGTCCGTCAAGCTCCCCGCCAAGGTGAAGGTGGAGGTGAAGGACGGCCAGGTGACGGTGCAGCGCGAGGATGACTCGCGTGAAGCCCGCAGCCTGCACGGCCTGACCCGGACCATCCTCGCCAACGCGGCGAAGGGCGTGTCCACGGGCTTCGAGAAGCGCCTCGACATCCGCGGCGTCGGTTTCCGCGCGGAAGTGAAGGGCAAGGCCATCCACTTCTCGCTCGGCTACTCCCACCCGGTGGTGTTCAACCTGCCGGAGGGCGTGACGGCGGAAGTCGACAAGGTCTCCCGTACCGAGGACAGCCTTCCCACGGTGGGGCTCACGCTCCGCTCGGCGGACAAGGAAGTCCTGGGCGCCACGGCGGTCAACATCCGCTCGCTGCGTCCGCCGGAGCCCTACAAGGGCAAGGGCATCAAGTACGCCGAGGAGCGCATCCGTCGCAAGGAGGGCAAGACCGGTACGACCTAGTCGTCACCGCGTCTTCGCCGAGCATTCAACCCCGCCGGGCCTTGAAGCCTGGCGGAATCATCCGGCGGCGGAAGGCCGCATCGCCGCCGGACGGAAAAGGAAGCAGCCATGTCCAAGACTGTCGATCAGCGCCTCAAGAGGAAGAACCGCATCCGCAAGAAGCTCTCGGGTACCACCGAGCGCCCGCGGCTTACGGTGTACAAGAGCCTCAAGCACATCTACGCGCAGGTGGTGGACGACTCCACCGGCCGCACGCTGGCGTATGCGTCGTCCCTGTCCAAGGAGCTGAAGGGCAAGGACGAGGGCGACAAGAAGGCCGACGCGAAGCGCGTGGGCTCCCTCATCGCGGAGAAGTGCAAGGCCGCCAACGTCGATGCGGTGGTGTTCGACCGCAACGGCTTCCCCTACCATGGGCGCATCGCTGCCGTGGCCGACGCCGCGCGCGAAGCCGGCCTGAAGTTCTAGGTACCAGAAAGGAATTCCTCAAGTGGCAACTCCGATCAATCCGAACGATCTGGACCTGACCGACCGCGTGGTGAACATCAACCGCGTGGCCAAGGTGGTGAAGGGTGGCCGCCGTTTCTCGTTCGCCGCGCTCGTCGTGGTGGGCGATGGCAACGGGCACGTGGGCGTGGGCCTGGGCAAGGCCAACGAAGTCCCCGAGGCCATCCGCAAGGGCGGCGAGAACGCGAAGAAGAACCTGTTCCGCGTTCCTCGCATGGGTCACACCATCCCGCACGAGATCCTGGGGCACTTCGGTGCCGGCTGGGTGCTCCTGAAGCCGGCCTCCGAAGGTACGGGCGTCATCGCCGGTGGCGCGGTGCGCGCGGTGCTGGAGGCGGCGGGCATCCGCAACATCCTGACCAAGAGCCAGGGTTCGCGGAATCCGCACAACGTGCTGAAGGCCACGGTCGCTGGCCTGAAGCTGCTGCGCAGCGCCGAGCAGGTCGCTCGCCTGCGTGGCAAGGACGTCGAGTCGCAGAAGCTCGCGGGCGAGGCGAGGGGCTAGCCATGGCGCTCAAGGTAAAGCTGACGAAGAGCTACTCGGGTTCTTCCGAGGACATGCTGGCCACCATCAAGGGCCTCGGTCTGAAGAAGTTCGGCGACGAGCGGCTGTTGAAGGACACCCCGGCGGTGCGCGGCATGGTGTTCAAGGTGAAGCACCTGGTCTCCCTGGAGACGGTCAGCCAGGAGGCTCCGGCGCCCAAGCGCCGCAAGCCCCGGAAGATTGTCGCCCGGGACCGCGCCCTGGAGCGCCTGGCCGCCAAGGCCAAGGCCTGAGAACTGAGGATCCATCATGAGCATCCTGACCAATCTGAAGCGCCCTGAGGGCTCCTGGCACCGCAAGAAGCGCGTGGGCCGTGGCCAGGGTAGCGGCCTGGGCAAGACGGCCGGCCGCGGCGGCAAGGGCCAGAAGGCCCGCTCCGGCAACATGCGGTTCGAGGGCTTCGAAGGCGGCCAGAGCCCGCTGCAGCGTCGCCTGCCGAAGTTCGGCTTCAACCCGCCCAACCGCACTACCTACGCGGTGGTGAACCTGGGTGACCTGGAGCACGTGTTCGACGCGGGCGCCACGGTGGACGAGGCCGCGCTGAAGCAGGCGGGCCTGGTCAAGGGCCGTTATGACGGCGTGAAGGTCCTGGCCCATGGCGAGCTCGCCAAGAAGCTGACCGTTCGCGTCAACAAGGTGTCCGCGGCGGCTCGCGAGAACATCGAGAAGGCGGGCGGCTCCGTGGAAGAGCTCCCGCTGGTGGCGCACAAGCCGGAGTCGGCCTCCAAGGCCCACGCCGGCAAGGGCGTCAAGGCTCCTCGCCAGCCCCGGGCGTAGGCGTGACCGGCGCGCATCACGGTGATGTGGTGCGCGCCCCCAGCCTTGTGTAGGCTTCCGCGCCCCTTTCCGGAACCGGAGAGGGGCGTTTGTTGTTGCTGGCAGAACCTCTTGAAGAGGATGGCATTACCGTGGCCCTGAACGCCCTCGCCAACGTCTTCCGCATCGCGGAGCTGCGCAGCCGGCTTGCGTACACGCTCGTGCTGCTGTCCGTCTACCGCATCGGCATCTTCATCAACACGCCGGGCGTGGACCGCTCCGCGATGAACGCGTTCATGGACGCCCAGAAACAATCGGGCGGCCTCGTGTCGCTGTTCAACCTCTTCTCCGGCGGCGCGCTGGAGCAGATGTCCATCTTCGGTCTGGGCATCATGCCGTACGTGAGCGCCTCCATCATCATCCAGCTCCTGGCGGTGGTGGTGCCCAGCCTGGAGCGCCTGCAGAAGGAAGGCGCCGCGGGCCGCCAGAAGATCAACCAGTACACGCGCTACGGCAGCATCGCGCTGTCCATCGTGCAGGGCGTGGGCATCTCGCGGTGGCTGGCCTCGCTGGGCCGCTCCGACGCGGGCCAGGCCGGCTTCAACCAGGTGGTGGTGCCCAACGACAACCTCTGGTTCACCTTCATGACGGTGGTGAGCCTCACGGCGGGCACGGCCTTCATCATGTGGCTGGGCGAGCGCATCACCGAGCGCGGCATCGGCAACGGCATCTCGCTCATCATCTTCGCGGGCATCGTGGCGCGCGTGCTGCCCGGCGCGAAGACGCTGCTGGACCTGACGACGCAGGAAGTGGTGAACGTGGCCGCGGTGCTGGGCCTGCTCTTCTTCATGCTCCTCATCATCGGCGTGGTGGTCTACGTGGAGCGCGGTATGCGGCGCGTGCCCATCCAGTACGCCAAGCGCATGGCGGGCCGGCGCATGTTCGCGGGTCAGGCCACGTACTTCCCCATGAAGGTGAACGCCTCGGGCGTGATTCCTCCCATCTTCGCCGGCGCGGTGCTCTCCTTCCCGGCGACGCTGGGCGCGTGGTTCCCCTTCCTGCAGGGCTTCCAGCGCGCCATCGAGGGCAACCTCTGGGTCTACAACGGCCTGTTCGTGCTGCTGGTGGTGTTCTTCTCCTACTTCTACACGGCGCTCACGTTCCGGCCGGATGACGTGGCGGACAACATCAAGAAGCAGGGTGGCTACATCCCCGGCATCCGCCCGGGCCGTCAGACGGCGGAGTTCATCGAGCGGACGCTCAACCGCCTCACGTTCGGCGGCGCCATCTACCTGGCCGTCATCTGCGTGATTCCGTCCGTCATCAGCAGCGTGCTCGGGGTGCGGTTCACCTTCGGCGGCACGGCGCTCCTCATCGTCGTGGGCGTGGCGCTGGACACGGTGCAGCAGATCGAAGGGCACCTCATCAGCCGCAACTACGAAGGCTTCGCGGGTCCGCGCGGTCCGCGCATCCGTGGTCGGGTCCGCGTGGCGGCCTGACGTCGGTCGGTTGTGTTCCGGCGCCTCTCCCCAAATGGTGGGGAGGGGCGCCTCGTCGTTCAAGGGTGGACGCTGGTGCAAAGGAGCGACATGAACCTCATCCTCTTGGGGCCGCCGAACGCCGGGAAGGGAACCCAGGCGAAGAAGCTCTACGCGGACTTCCAGATCCCGCAGATCTCCACCGGCGACATCCTGCGCAAGGCCGTGAAGGACGGCACTGCGTTGGGCAAGGTGGCCGGGCCGCTGATGGCCGCGGGGCAGTACGTTCCTGACGACGTCGTCATCGGCATCGTGGAGGAGCGGCTGAAGGAGCCGGACGTGGCCAAGGGCTTCGTGCTCGATGGCTTCCCGCGCACCCCGGGGCAGGCGGACGCGCTGGACCGGATGCTGGAGCGGCTTGGCAAGCAGCTGAACGCGGTGGTGTCGCTCGAGGTCCCGCACTCGACGCTGGTCGAGCGCGGCTCCGGGCGGCGCGTGTGCCCCAACGACGGAGCCGTCTACCACGTCACCCAGAGCCCGCCGAAGCGTGCCGGGCTCTGCGACAAGTGCAGCGCGGAGCTCGTGCAGCGCCCGGATGACACGCCGGAGGTCATCGAGAAGCGCCTGCAGAAGTACGACGCGGAGACATCTCCCCTGAAGAGCTTCTATGCGAAGAAGGGGCTGCTCAAGAGCGTGGACGGCGTCGGGTCTCCGGAGGGCATCTACGAGGAGATCAAGAAGGCCGCCGGCCGTCCCGCCTGAGTCCAGGCCGGGCGGAGGGGCGGGGGCAGGGCCGGTCCGGACTGCCGCCCCACCGGTCGCGGGTTCCGACAAAGCAGCAGCCCGGTAGGGAAAGGGGCGCATGAACCCGGTGGAACTCAAGAGCCCCGACGAGATTGCCCTGATGCGGGAAGCGGGGCGCATCGTCTGTGAAATCCTGGACGAGCTGGAGAAGGCAGTAGCGCCCGGGGTGTCCACCTGGGAGCTGGATGCCCTGGCGGAGCAGCTCATCGCCCAGAAGGGCGCCAGGCCGGCGTTCAAGGGCTACCACGGCTTCCCGGGCGTGCTCTGCGCCTCCGTGAACCAGGAGGTGGTCCATGGCATCCCAAGCCGGAAGCGCCGGCTGGTGGCCGGGGACCTGATGAAGCTGGACTTCGGGGTGGTCTACCGGGGCTTCTTCGGGGACTCGGCGCGCACGGTGCCGGTGGGGAAGGTGACAGCGGAGGCCCAGGCCCTGGTGGATGCCACCCGGCAGTCGCTGGAGAAGGCCATCCAGGTGATGCAGCCGGGCAACCGCATTGGGGACATTGGCCACGCGGTGCAGCGCCACGTGGAGGCACGGGGGTTCTCCGTGGTCCGGGATTTCACGGGGCACGGGATTGGCCGGAAGCTGCACGAGCCGCCCCAGGTTCCCAACTACGGGCAGGCGGGGGCGGGGATGAAGTTGCGGCCAGGCATGGTCCTGGCGGTGGAACCGATGGTGAACCAGGGAACGCCCGACGTGGAGGTCCTGGAGGACGAGTGGACGGCTGTCACCGTGGACGGCAAGTTGTCCGCCCACTTCGAGCACACCATCCTGATCTCGGAGCGAGGGCCGGAAGTGCTCACCCGGCGCTCATGAAGGGCCCCGGACCCGGGGTGAAATAGGGTGATGTCAGTAGGTGTTGATAGAGGTCCAGATTTCAGATCGCGCGGCGCTTGCTACTTACGGACCAAAGTGTTATCCCGCCGCGCTTCCAGAAGGTTCGTGGTCCGGGAAGAAGGTTGACGCTTGCCGAAGGATGATTCCATCGAAGTCGAGGGGACCGTCATGGAACCCCTACCGAACGCGATGTTCCGCGTGGTGCTTGACAACGGCCACAAGGTGCTCGCGCACATCTCGGGCAAGATGCGGATGCACTTCATCCGCATCCTCCCGGGCGACAAGGTGAAGGTCGAGTTGTCTCCGTATGACCTGACCCGCGGACGGATCACGTACCGGGCCAAGTAATTCGCGCCGGCCGCCTGTGCGGACCGGCTGTTGTGCTTTTCTCCGCTGAAGGAAGGAAGTTCGCTCCATGAAGGTTCGGGCGTCCGTCAAGAAGATCTGCGACAAGTGCAAGGTTGTCCGCCGCAAGGGCATTGTGCGCGTCATTTGCGCCTCCAACCCCCGGCACAAGCAGCGCCAGGGCTGAGAGTCCCCAGGGACTCTTAAGCCTCAGACCAACTCCAAAACGAAGGAAGACCGAAGATGGCTCGTATCGCCGGCATCGATCTGCCGCCCAACAAGCGCGCGGTGATCTCGCTCCAGTACATCTACGGGATCGGTAACAAGACCGCGCACGACATCATCGAGGCGGCGGGCATCGATCTCACCACCCGGACCAAGGACCTCACCGAGGACCAGGCTCGAAAGATCCGCGAGATCATCGAGGCCAACTACAAGGTCGAGGGTGACCTCCGGCGCGAGGTGACCATGAACATCAAGCGGCTGATGGACCTGGGTTGCTACCGGGGTCTGCGTCACCGCAAGGGTCTTCCGGTCCGCGGCCAGCGCACCCACACCAACGCGCGCACCCGCAAGGGCCCGAAGCGCGGCATCGTTCGCGCGAAGCCGGCCGCTCCGGCCCGCTAAACCCTCTGGCGCCTGCGGCCTCACCCCGTGTGAGGCCCGGGCGTTGATCACCTACTCCCAGGAGCAGCGATTCACATGGCTGACGAGATCAATACCGCCGCGGCGCCGGCCGGTGCCGAGGGTGGCGAGACCCCTGCGGCGAAGAAGAACAAGCGCAAGGGCAAGAAGAACATCCTCAACGGCGTGGTCCACATCCAGTCCACGTTCAACAACACCATCATCACGATCACGGACGTGTCCGGGAACGTGATCTCCTGGTCGTCGGCCGGGGCGCGCGGCTTCAAGGGCAGCCGTAAGTCCACGCCGTTCGCGGCGCAGGTCGCCGCCGGCGACGCCGCGGCGAAGGCGATGGAGCACGGTCTGAAGACCGTGACGGTGTTCGTGAAGGGCCCGGGCGCGGGCCGTGAGTCGGCGCTGCGCGCGCTGGCCGCCGCTGGCCTGAAGATCAGCCTCATCCGCGACGTGACGCCCATCCCGCACAACGGCTGCCGTCAGCCCAAGCGCCGCCGCGTCTAATCACCGCTTCGGGCCGGGGCTCGCGTCATGCGCGGGCCCGGCTCCAGACCATCTGCAAGGAGAGTTTCCGTGGCTCGTTACACCGCGAGCGCCTGCCGTATCTGCCGGCGCGAGAACCTGAAGATGTACCTCAAGGGCGACCGTTGCTACACGGACAAGTGCGCCATCGAGCGCCGCCCCTATCCCCCCGGTCAGCACGGCCAGGGCCGCGTGAAGTTCTCCGGCTACGGCGTGCAGCTGCGCGAGAAGCAGAAGGTCAAGCGCATGTACGGCCTGCTCGAGAACCAGTTCCGCGGGTACTACCACCGCGCGTCCGCGGCCAAGGGCAAGACGGGTGAGAACCTGCTGCAGCAGCTGGAGCTCCGCCTGGACAACGTGGTGTTCCGCATGGGCTTCGCGGACACGCGCAACGAGGCGCGCCAGCTGGTGCGTCACGGTCACTTCCAGGTCAACGGCCGCCGGGTGAACATCCCGTCGTTCTCCGTGAAGCCGGGCAGCGCCGTGGAAGTGGTGGAGAAGAGCCGCAAGGTGCTCCGCATCTCCGAGGCGCTGGAGACGGTGGACCGCCGTGGCGTTCCCCAGTGGATCGACCTGGACAAGAAGGCGTTCAAGGGCACGGTCAAGACGGTCCCCAACCGCGAGGACCTGACCATGCCCATCCAGGAGCAGCTCATCGTCGAGTTGTACTCGAAGTAGTCCTGGGTGCCGGGCCCGCTTTTCCGGGCCCCTCCCGCAGTGGACGCCCTGGCCGACGAGGCCGGGGCGTCGTTGCTTTGTCGCCTGGAGGGCGCGTCCTGCGCGCGCCGGGCGAAGCTGTTACGCAGTCCCCCCGCGTGCCCGTCCTCCCGCCACTTTGGCGGGGATGTGGGTGATGGCGCACGTTCCGAGGAGCAGTCCCCATGGCGGATACGTTTGTTGCGAAGAACTGGCGCGACCTCATCAAGCCGCGCCGCATGGAAGTGGACCAGGACTCGCTGAGCCCCACGTACGGCAAGTTCGTGGCGGAGCCGCTCGAGCGCGGCTTCGGGACGACGCTGGGCAACTCGCTGCGGCGGGTGCTGCTGTCGTCGCTGCAGGGCGCGGCCATCACCTCCGTGAAGATTGAGGGCGTGGACCACGAGTTCACGACCATCCCCGAGGTGGCCGAGGACGTCACGGACGTCGTGTTGAACCTGAAGGAGGTCCTCCTCCGGATGCACACGAACGAGACGAAGACGCTGCGCATCGAGGTGGAAGGCCCCAAGGAAGTGAAGGCGGGCGACCTCATCGCGGACCAGGACGTGGAGATCCTCAACCCGGGTCACCACATCTGCACCGTGTCCGAGGGTGGCAAGGTGCGCATGGAGCTGACGTGCCGCCGGGGCCGGGGCTACGTGCCGGCGTCCACCAACAAGGTGGCGGGCGCGCCCATCGGGACCATCCCCATCGACTCGCTCTTCTCGCCCATCCGCAAGGTGAACTACCAGGTCACCAACGCGCGCGTTGGTCAGGTCACGGACTTCGACAAGCTGTCGCTCGAGGTCTGGACGGACGGCTCCGTGGTGCCGCAGGACGCGGTGGCGTACGCGGCGAAGATCATCAAGGAGCAGCTCACGGTGTTCGTGAACTTCGACGAGACCGAGGAGCCGGTCGTCGCCGAGGCGCCGAAGGAAGAGGCGAAGCTCAACGAGAACCTGTTCCGCTCGGTGGACGAGCTGGAGCTGTCGGTGCGTTCGGCCAACTGCCTGCAGCAGGCGAACATCAAGTCCATCGGTGACCTGGTCCAGCGCACCGAGGCGGAGATGCTCAAGACGAAGAACTTCGGCCGCAAGTCCTTGAAGGAAATCAAGGAGATCCTCGCGGAGATGGGTCTGTCGCTGGGCATGAAGCTGGAGAACTGGCCGCCGAAGAACGCGCCGGCTCCCGCGGCCCCCAAGGCCTGAGCGTCGTCGTTTCCCTGAAGCACCTGTCCCGCCTCCCACCGACACGGCATCACGGTGGCGCGAAGGCAGGGGGCCCTGGTACACAGGGCCCGATTCAACGGCGGCCCCCGGTGTCGGGGCCGTCATTCCCACCCGGTACCTGATACGGCCGGAGTGGTGGGGTTCTCAAGAAGAGGCCCCGGAGCACGCGCATGCGCCACAAGGTCGGACAAAGGAAGCTGCACCGCACCACGAGCCACCGTCTCGCGATGCTGAACAACATGGTCACGTCGCTCCTGGAGCACGGGGCCATCCGCACCACCGTTCCCAAGGCGAAGGAAGTCCGTCCGCTGGCCGAGCGCATCATCACGCTCGCCAAGCGCGGTGGCCTGTCCAACGTGCGCCTGGCTGCCCGCACCGTGAAGGACCGCACGGTCCTCCAGAAGGTGTTCAGCGAGTACAAGGAGCGTTACGCCTCCCGTCCGGGTGGCTACACCCGCATCGTGCGCCTGGGCTTCCGCCGGGGCGACGCCGCGGAGATGGCCCTCATCGAGCTGGTGGACCGTCCCGCGAAGGCTCCGGCCGCCGCCGAGACGACCGAGGCTCCCGCCGAGGCGAAGACCGAGGGTTGAGCCGTTCCCCGCGCCCGGGCCTCTGCTGTGAGTGAGGCCCGGCCGGACTGAAGAAGCACAAAGGGCGCCTTCCTGCTTCAGGAGGGCGCCCTTCGTGTTTCCGGAGGCTGGGGCCTGCTCGCGGCGGGCTACTGCTTCGGCGCGAGGAGGCGCTTCCACTCCTCCTGGAGGGAGGGCGTGAGGTCGGCGTTGTCGTCCGAGCTCTTCATCGTCAGCGCCTGGAAGCGGAGGTCCGCGGGCGCGGAGCCGCCGTTCTTCCCCAGCAGCTGCTTGGGCGTGATGGTGACGAAGTTGCCGGGCTGCACCTCCGCCACCACCGCCTTGTACTCGTTGTTCACGGTGATGATGACGTCGCGCCAGACGTCCTTGCTCTCGTTCCAGATGGTGACGGAGGGCCGGTCCAGCTTGTCGCTGAGCACCAGGCGCGCGTCCATGTCCCCTGTGTCCAGGGAGCTGCCCGGGCACGCGATGGCGAAGCTGGCGACGGACAGCGCCACCCAGGCCGCGACGATGCCGGCCTTGTACTTGAAGAAGCGGTCGCTCGCGCGGAAGTCCGCCAACTGCTCCTTCAGGATGGAGAAGGCGTTGAGCAGGACGTTGGAGGTCTCCGCGGCGACGCGCTTGCCCAGCGGGCCTTCCGTCTTGGGCTTCTCCAGCGGGGCCGTGCGGGCGGCGCTCACGGCGCGCATGCCGGGGCTGGTGGCCGCGCGGGGCTGGGTGCCGGGATTGGACGGCGTCCGGGGCGGCGGGGTGCTGGGAGGGGCGGGTTTGCGCGCGTCGCTCATCGGGGGCGGAGTGTAGAGGGCGCGGTGCGCCGGTGGCTACTGGCCCTTGAGCACCTGCAGGGCCTTGCTGGCCACCGCGTTGTCGGGCTGGGTCTCCAGCACCTTGCCCAGCCAGCGCTCCGCTTCGCTCGCGGCCTTCTGGCGCTCCTCGGGGCGGCGGGCCTTCTGGGCTTCCTCGGTGTAGAGCAGGCCCAGGCGCAGGGCGAACTCGGTGTTCTCCGGGTCCTTGTCCGCCACGTACCGGAGCTCACGCTGCGCGGCCGTGTAGTCCCCCTCCAGCTGGTACACGAGCGACAGCTTTCCCCGCGCGGGCGCCGAGTCCGGCGTCAGCGTCACCGCCACCTGGAAGGCCTCCTTCGCGGTGGCCAGGTCTCGGGACTCCAGGCGCAGGTCGCCCAGGCGGAACCAGGCCAGCTCCAGCAGCGGGTTGAGCGCCACGGCCTTCTCGAAGGCGGTGCGCGCCGCGTCCGCGCGCTGGCGCGACAGGTACAGCTCCCCCAGGTAGAGCTGGTTCTTGCCGTCCTGGGGGGCGCGCTCGATGGCCTGCTTGAACTCGTCCACGGCGCGGCCGGCGTCATCCAGCCGCTGGTAGGCCAGCCCCAAGAGGGCGTGCACCACGGCCAGGTCCGGGTAGTCGTGGAGGATCTCCTCGAAGGCGATGAGGGCGTGCTGGGGGGCATCCAGCTCGTGCAGGTAGCGCATGCCCTCCTCGAGCTTCGCCTCCGCCGCCTTGGGGAAGTTCTGGAACGGATCCGCCAGCTGGTTCATCAGCGCCCTCGCGGTGGCGACTTCCGAGGGCGTGGGGTTGCCCTTCACGACGGTGCCCAGGGCCTCCACGGCGCCCGCCGCGTCACCCGTGCGGGCCAGGGCCTTGGCCAGGGGCAGCTTCCAGCCCGCGCGCTCCGGGGCCAGCTCCACGGCCTTTCGCAGCGGGCCCATCGCGGCGGCGTACTGCTCCGACTCCAGGCGCGCGACGCCCAGGCGGTAGTGGAACTCCGCGGTGGTGGGGGACAGCGTGATGGCGCGCTCGAAGGCGGCCACGGTGGGGGCGCCCGCGTCCCGGGCCCGGGAGAAGAGGGTCAGGCCCAGCATGTACTGGTCCACCGCGCGCTCGTTCTTCGCGATGGACTGGCGCAGCTCCTCCGCCCAGGCGTCCGCGCGGCCCGCCTTCACCTGGGCCTCGGTGAGGGCGCGGGCCACGTCCACGTCGTCCGGCGTGCGCGCGTGCAGTTCGCGCAGCAGCTTCAGCGCCTCCTCGGGCTGGTTCCCGTCCAGGTACGCGCGGGCCTGGGCCGTGGGGGACAGCGCGGGGGCCTGGGCCTGGCCGTGGCCGCAGCCGGTGACGAGCAGCCCGAGCCCCAGGAGGGCGGCGGGCCAGCGGAGCATGCGGAGGCGGTTCGAGGGCGTCAGCAGGGGCACGGGGAGCTCAGGAGGCCTTGGAGGTGGCGGAAGAGGCGCGCTGGGCGACGCCCTCGCGGTTGGGCGCGGCGACGGCCGTGTCCGGGTCACCGCCCTTGCCGCCCAGGGAGAGGCTGTCCGCGATGATCTGCGCGCGCACGGCGCGGGCCAGACCCTCGCGGTCGTTGTCCGCGAAGCCGGTGGTGTCGATGGGGCGGCCAATCTTCACGCGCACCGGGCCCGGGGTGATGTTCCACGAGTTCTTGGGCATCACGTTGTCGGTGCCCTCGATGGTGACGGGACAGATGGGCACGCGGGCCTTGAGCGCGAGCGCGAAGGGGCCCTTCTTGAAGGGCAGGATGCTGCCGTCCTCGGAGCGGGTGCCCTCCGGGTACAGGAAGATGCTGGTGCCCGCGCGGATCTGCCGGGCAGCCTTGTCCAGCGACGCGATGGCCGACGAGCGGTCGCCGCGGTCGATGAAGATGTGCCCCGCGATCCAGAGGTACCAGCCGATGAAGGGCACCCAGCGCAGCTGCGACTTGGCGACGAAACGGAAGTCCACCGGCACGGCGAGGAAGTGAGCCGGGATGTCGAGCGTGGACAGGTGGTTGCCCACGTAGATGGTGGGCCGCTTCGGGTCCACGTTCTCCCCGCCAATCACCTCCAGCTTCGCGCCCCCCGCCCACAGGAGCACGGGCGACCAGAGCCTCCGGGCGACCCCGACCGAGCGCGACGGGTTGAGCGTCACGAGCATCGCGAGGCATGCGAGGGGAAAGCAGACCGCGGACCACACCGTGACCACCAGGATGCACCACAGCTTGCGCAGCATGCGTCGCCTTTTCTCCTACCGGGTGGCTTGAGCGCCGGACGGGCCCCGGGGGTGCCGCTCACCGGTCGGGCAGCCAGGCGGCTCGGCGGGGGCGCCGGCACGGGCTCCTGGGCGTGCGCAACGGGGCGGGGGCATGCACTTTATCTACCATGGCTCCCCTCGCCATTGTTTCTGGTGAATGCTGCTCGCTGGGGTTACAAGCAAGGGTGGCGTGGCCAGGAAAAAGTTCATCGCCATCGCGGGCAATATCGGGGCCGGAAAGACGGAGCTCACGTCCTTCCTGTGCCGGAAGTACGGCCTCACGCCGTCCTTCGAGCCCAATGACCAGAACCCGTACCTCGCGGATTTCTACAAGGACATGAAGACGTGGGCGTTCCGCTCGCAGCTCTTCTTCCTCACGCACAAGTTCCGCCTGCACCGGGAACTGGAGCGTACGCCAGGCACCGTGCTCCAGGACCGGACGCTCTACGAGGACGCGGAAATCTTCGCCAAGAACCTCCACCGCCAGCGGCTCATCGACAAGCGCGACTGGTCCACGTACTGGGAGTTGTACCAGACCATCTCCCAGTCGCTCCGGCCGCCCGACCTGATGATCTACCTGCGCTGCCCGGTGGTCACCCTGAAGGAGCGCATCCGCCTGCGCGGGCGCGCCATGGAGAAGGACATCCCGACCGCGTACCTCAAGCGCCTCAACGCCCTCTACGAGGAGTGGTTCGGGGGCTACTCGCTGTCGCCGGTGCTGGTGCTGGGGACGGACAAGCTGGACTACCTCACCAACCTGGTGGACCGCGTGGACCTCTTCCGGCAAATCGAGAAGCACCTGTGAAGGAGGTCTACGTCCTGGCCACCGAGCAGCCCGTGCCGCCGTCCCTGGAGTCGCTGCGCGCGGCGTTCTCCACGGACGAGGTGGAGTTCGTCCCGCACGAGGGCGACTGGGGCTTCACCGTGCGGGCGGACGGGTCGGAGGTGAAGGTGGTGCTCAAGCCCCTGAGCGACGGCCGGCCGCGCGTCAGCCAGGAGCTGTTCAGCGGCAGCCCGGAGGCCTTCGCGCGCGTGGAGAAGGCGCAGGCCTGCTACGCGTTCCTGCTGGAGCCGGGCGGCGCGCAGCCCACGCTGCCCGTCTTCGAGGCGCTGTGGACCGTGCGCACGCTGATGGAGCAGGCGCCGGGCGTGCTCGTGGACATGACAGCGTTCAAGCTGCACGAGCCCGAGGACGTCGTCGAGATCACGGAGCTGGACTTCGACATCCGCGACCACGTGCACCTGCACGCCATCGAACTGGCGGAGGGTGACACGCCGCTGTGGGTGCACTCGCACGGGATGGAGAAGTTCGGCGCGCGCGACGTGGAGATCTTCCACCTGGGCGAGGGCGACCTGCTGGCCGCGGAGAGCTTCCTCCACGAGCTGTGCACGGACCTGGCGTTCGCGCAGGGGCCGGCCTTGCGCGCGGAGGTGTCCACCAGCGAGGGGCAGAGCTTCACCCTGGTGCCCTCCGAGGAGGCCCGAGCGAACCTGCTGGGCGTGCCGCTGGACGCCTTCGAGGGCCACGAGGGGCTGTTCCTCACGGTGGTGTCGCCGCTGGGTCGGCACAACACGGCGGAGCTGCTGGCCACGTACCGGGAGCGCTTCGCCAAGGAGCCGGCCGAGCAGACCCAGGCCATGCACGAGGAGGCGCAGGCGCTGCTGCCCGCGTTCCTGGCGCGCTTCCAGCGCAAGGGGTTGATGGAGCCCCTGACGTTCCTGGTGCGGGCCCCCTTCGAGACGCACCCGGAGGGCGAGGTGGTGGTGGAGAACCTGTGGCTGGAGGCGGTGGCCCGGGACGAGGGCTCCGTCGTGGGCCGGCTGGTGGACGGCGCGGTGCACACCACGGAGTGGCGCAAGGGGGCGCACGTGGAGGTGGAGGAGAAGCAGATCAACGCCCTGGCCATTGCCCGGGAGGGCCGCGCGCTCAACGAGTCCGAGCTGCGCAGTCTCCTGACCGCCGAACGCCCGATGTAGCGCCGCGCGTCCAACCCGACGCGTCTTGCCGGCGCCCCGAGGGGCGCTGCTAGGCTCCGCGCCCGAATGCCGGCACTCCTGCTGCTCACGGGCCCGTCCGCGGGGCGCCGGTACGAGGTCGTCTCCCAGCTGACCCTCGGCCGCAGTCCCTCCTGCGACATCCCGCTGGAAGACGACCAGGTGTCGCGGCGCCACGCGCAGCTGTTCCTGGACACCGTCGCGGGGCAGGTGCGGCTGCGCGACCTGGGCTCCACCAACGGCACGCTGCTCAACGGGCAGCGGCTGGCGCTCCAGGAAGAGGCGGTGCTGCGGCCGGGTGACCGGATGCGCGTGGGCGCCACCATCGCGGTGTACGAACCGCCGCCGGTGTCCATCGTCGACGAGCCCTCCGGCGCGCCCGCCTCGGAGCCGCAGCACGTGCCCATCGAGGAGGTGCTGCCGCACGTGGGCGCGGCCGCGGCGATGTACTCGGCGGGGACGGCGCTCCTGGGCGCCACCAGCGAGGCGATGGTGCTGCGGCGGCTGTCCGAGGAGACGGCGCACGCGCTCAACGCGGACCGCGCGGCGGCGCTGTTGAGCGGGCCGGAGGGGCTCCGCACGGCGGCGGTGTCCGGCGCGGCGTCCGTGGAGGTGCCTCGCGCGCTGGTGCAGGCGGCGCTGGAGCGCAAGGAGCTGGGGCGGACGGACACGGCGCTGTGCTCGCCGCTGGTGGCTTCGGGCGGGATGCCCTTTGGCGTGCTGTACGTGGAGCGCGAGGAGTCGCCGTTCACGGAGGGCGAGGGGCAGCTGCTCGCGTCGCTGGGACGGCTGGGCGGCGAGGCCTATACGGCGGTGCGCTCGCGCGCCGAGGCGGAGGCGGCGGAGCTGCCCTGGGTGACGCCGCTGGGGACCTCGCGGGCGTTCCGGGGCGTGGTGGAGGAGGCGCGGCGCGCGGCGGGCAGCGCCGCCCCGGTGGTGCTGTACGGCGAGCCGGGCACGGGCAAGGCGCTGCTGGCGCACTTCCTCCATGGCAAATCTCCGCGCGCGCTGGGGCCGTGGGTGACGGTGGAGTGCCGGCAGTCCCTGGAGGCGGTGGAGGTGGCGCTCTTTGGCCGTGCGGGCGCGCCCGGCCAGCCTCCGGTGACGTCCGCGGTGCTGCGGGCGGACGCGGGCACGCTGCTCCTGCGCCACGTGGAGGCGCTTCCCCGTCCGGCGGCGGAGCGGCTGGCGCGGATGCTGGCCCGGCGCGCCGCTCCGGCACGGCAGGGCGGCGAGGAGCCCGTGGACGTGCGCATCGTCGCCACCAGTGCCTCGCCGGTGTCGCGGCTCGCGTCCCGGGGAGAGTTCGACGCGGCGCTGGCCCGGGGGCTGGCGGGCTTCGAGCTGGAGGTGCCGCCGCTTCGGGAGCGGCGGGGCGACGTGCCGGTGCTGCTGGAGCACTTCGCGCTGCGCGGCGCCCGGCAGGGAGGGCGGGAGGCGCCGGTGCTGGGACCGGAGGCCCGGCGCCTGCTGGCGGAGTATCCGTGGCCGCAGAACGTGCGCGAACTGGAGCTGGTGGCGGAGCGGCTGGGGCGCGTGTACGCGGCGGGCCACGTGGGCATCCCGCAGCTGCCTCCGGAGGTGCGCGAGGGCGCGGTGGGGCAGGCGCCTCGCACGTTGCAGGAGCAGGTGGCCCGCCTGGAGCGCGACGCCATCGCGGAGGCGCTGCGCGAGTCCGGCTGGAAGAAGGTCCGCGCGGCGGAGCTGCTGGGCATCAGCCGGCCCACGCTCGACCGGAAGATGGAGGAGTACGGGCTGACGCTGGAGCGCGGGACTCGCGGCTGAGCCGTCAGGCCTTCGTGACGGCGGTGTCCTTGCGGCGGCTGATGAGAACGCCCGTGAGGATGAGCGCCGCGCCGAGTATCTGGAACAGGGTGGGGCGCTCGCCGCGAATCGCCCAGGCGGTGAGGGCGGCGACGACGGGGATGCCGGTGCCGTAGAGCGTCGTGCGGTTGGTGCCCACCTGCTGCACGCTGCGGAACCACACGAAGTACGCGAGCACCAGCGGCACCAGCGCCGAATACACGAGGGCGATCCAGCCCGCGGCGCTCACGCGCGACGTGTCCAGCGCGATGACCTGGGAGGCTCCGGCCAGCACCACGCCCGGGGCTCCCGTGAGCATGGTGATGGCGGTGACGCGCAGCGCGGACACGCCCGTGCCCACCGCGCGCGTGCCCACCGTGTAGATGGCCCAGCACAGCGAACTGCACACAATCAGCGCGTCGCCCGTCCACGTCGCCGCGCCCAGGTTCGGGCCCCGCGCTCCGACCACGAGCAGCATTCCCACGACCGCGAGGGACAGGCCCGCGACGACCGGGCGCCGCAGCCGCTCGATGCCGAGCACCGCGCCCAGCGCCGCCGTCACCACGGGGCTGACCGCCGTGAGCATCCCGCTGTTGGCCGCGGTGGTCCGCGCGAGGCCCTCGATGAAGAACAGCTGATAAAGCGTGTTGCCGACGAACCCCAGCGCTGTGAGCCGCAGGAACGTCTTCCACGGCATCGGCTTGTGGCCTTCCACCGCGAACAACACCAGCCCCATCGCGAGCGCCGCGAGCCCGAAGCGCAGCGACATGAAGGCCCGGGGCGGCATGCCCTCCAGCGCGTCCTTCACGAGGGTGTAGTTCGTCCCCCAGACGACCACGACGGCGAGCATCGCGACGTCGGAGGCGGAGAGGAGACGGGCAGGCGCTGCGACCGCGGGCGACGAGGTACTCACGCGGCGGGGCATAGGGCGCCGCGAGTCCGGATGCAACCGACGGAGCTGCAACGAACAGGCAGCCCGTGCCGCTTCCACGGCGGGTGACCCGCACGCGCGGTGCTCCGCCCGGGCGACGTCACGCCGACGTTTCCCCATGCCCGTGCTTGTCCGTCCGCCCCGCCCATGGCGTAAATGCTCGCCCATGGACTTCCGCTATTCGGACGAGGTGCGGCGCGCGAAGGACTCCGGGCAGCCGCTGGTGGCGCTGGAGACGAGCGTCGTCGCGCAGGGCCTGCCGTATCCCGACAACCTGGCCGCCGCTCGTGCGTGCGAGGAGGCCATCCGCCGCGCCGGCGCCGTGCCCGCGCCCATCGCCATCGTGGACGGCGAGGTGTGGATTGGCCTGGAGGACGCTGCGCTGCGCCGGCTGGCCGAAGGGAAGGAGAAGCTCCTCAAGCTGGGCTCGCGCGACCTGGCCGTGGCGATGGCCACCCGCGCCAGCGGCGGCACCACCGTGAGCGCCACGTGCGAGTTGGCCGCGGCGGCGGGCATCCGAGTCTTCTCCACCGGCGGCATCGGCGGTGTGCACCGGGGCGCCTCCGAGCACTGGGACATCTCCCAGGACATCGCGGCGCTGTCCCGCTACCCCGTCGCCGTGGTGTGCGCGGGCGCCAAGTCCGTGCTGGACCTGCCCAAGACCATGGAGCTGCTGGAGACGGCGGGCGTGCCCGTCATCGGCGTGGGCACGAACGAGCTGCCGTCCTTCTACAGCCGCGAGTCTGGCCTCTCCCTGGAGCACCGCGCGGACGACGCGGAGTCCGCCGCGCGCATCGCCCACGCGCGCTTCGACATGCTGGGGCAGGGAGGGGTGCTCTACACCGTGCCGCCTCCGGCGGAGGCCGCGCTGGGCCGCAACGACGTGGAGCTGCACATCGCGTCGGCGCTGGCGGACGCGGACCGTCAGGGCGTGCGCGGCAAGGCCGTGACGCCGTTCCTCCTGGGCGAGATGGCGAAGCGCACCGGCGGCAAGAGCCTCAAGACGAACCTGGCGCTGCTGGAGAACAACGCGCGCTTCGCGGGGGCGCTGGCCGTGGCCTACGCCCGCCTCGCGAAGCGCTGAGCTCCGGCGCTCAGGCCGCGCGGTGCTGGAACCAGGACATCAGGTCCTCCAGCGCCGCGCGGTCCACGTCGTCGAAGGTGTTCTTGTGCTCGGAGTCGATGTCGAGCACCGCGAGCAGCTCGCGGTTGCGCCCGAACACGGGCACGACGATCTCCGACGCGGAGCGCCCGTCGCAGGTGATGTGGCCCGGGAAGGCGTGCACGTCCGCCACCACCACCGTCTCCCCCTTCGCCGCGGACGTGCCGCACACGCCCTTGCCGAAGGTGATCTCCAGGCACCCGAGCGTCCCCTGATAGGGGCCCACGCGCAGCAGCTTCCCGGGCGTCACCACCCGGTAGAAGCCCGTCCACAGGTGGCCGAAGGCGTGGTGCAGCAGGCAGCTCATCGTCGCCATCGCGCAGATGTCGTCATCCACGCCTTCGAGGATGGCGAGGGCGTGCGTCTTCAGCTCGGCGTATGCCTCGGTCTTGGGCTGACCGCGCAGATCCAGGGTGACTTCGGCCATGATGGGGTCCTCTGTCAGGAAGTCCGTCCCGCCCCTTCTAACAACCCTCGTGCCCGCTGGCACAAGGAGGTCGTGTGGAACCGCTCGTCCTGGATTCGCGAACCCGTCTGCTCGTGCTCACCGGTGCTGGAGTCTCCGCGGAGAGCGGGGTGCCCACCTTCCGGGGCATGAACGGGCTGTGGGAGAACCACCCCGTCGAGGCCGTGGCGTCCCCCCAGGGCTTCGAGGCGAACCCCGCGCTCGTCTGGCGCTTCTATTCGCAGCGCCGGGCCGGTGCGGCGGACGTGAAGCCCAACCCGGGCCACGACGCGCTGGTGCGCTGGGAGCAGCACCTGGGGGACCGCTTCCTCCTGGCCACCCAGAACGTGGATGGCCTGCACACGAAGGCAGGCAGCCAGCGCGTGGTGGACATGCACGGCAACCTCTTCCGCACGAAGTGCGCGGACTGCGCGCGCGAGCCCTTCGCCGACGCCACCGTGCACCCATCGGGCACCGTGCCGAAGTGCGACAGCTGCGGGGGCCGGCTGCGGCCGGACATCGTCTGGTTCGGGGAGATGCTGGACCCCAAGGACCTGGCGCGCATCGGCGAGTTCATCTCGCGCCAGGACGGCACGCGGCTGGTGTTCCTGGCCGCGGGGACGTCCGGCGCGGTGTGGCCGGCGGCGGGCATCGTGGACGAGGTGCGCTCCGTGCGCGGGGACACGTGGCTCGTGAACTACGAGTCCGCCGCGAACACGGAGCGCTTCCACCACTTCGTCCAGGGCCAGAGCGGGCAGGTGCTGCCCACCCTGGCGAAGCTGGCCTGAGGCCCCGGGCTCACGGCCCCCGGAGGACGGTGAGCCCCTGGTCGGTGAGGACCAGCAGCATGCTCGGCTTCACGCTGGGCTCGTAGACGAGCTGCAGGACGCGCTGGCCGGACACCTCCCGCACCTGGGCCAGCGTGGTGCCGTCGGCCTCCAGCCGCCAGAGGCCCGCGCCGCTGGTGCCGATGTAGAGCGCGCCGTCGTCCGTCGCCTTGAGCGAGAGGATGCGGTTGGTGGGCAGGCCCGCGAGCTTCGACCAGTTGCCCGCCGAGCGGGACTTCGGCGTCAGCGCCCAGACGCCGTACTCCGCGCTGCCCAGGTAGTAGCGGCCGGAGCTGACCTGCTCGAAGGCGCGCCAGTAGTCGTCGGTGGTCTGCCCGTTGAGCGCGTCGTTGTAGCTCTTGAACTTCCAGGGCGTGGGGCCTTCCCAGGTGAGCTCGCGGTCCCACTCCTCCAGCTTCGGGCTGGGCACGAGCACGCCGAGCATCTGTTCGTTGGCGACGAGGACGTCACCGTTGGGCGCGATGCCCAGGCCATGCATGTAGGGACACTGCAGCGAGCCCCATTCCGAGCCGTCCTCGAAGAGGTACCAGCCCGGGTGGCGGTGGCTGTTGTAGGTGAGCCCCTGGACGCGCGTCACGCCGTGGTTGGTGGTGATGTAGAGGTCGCCGCGGTCGCGGCCGCGCGTCACGCGGGCGCAGTTGAGGACGGAGCGGTCCTCCTCGTAGTGGAAGTCATTGGTGTTGTGGATGCCCGCCTGACGGTCCTTGTTCGACGCGCCGGTGGTGCGCCACAGGTGCTCCTCGAGCGTGACGCTGCCGTCGGGTTGGACGCGGACGGCGTCGAGGTCTCCCTTCTGGTACTCGGCGAAGCGCTCGGGCGAGTAGCCCGCCTCGCCCCTCCAGGGGATGTACGTGCGTTGCTCGATGCCCTCGGCGCGCTTCATCTCGTTGGCGGTGTAACCGACGTAGGCGCGTCCGGCCTCTCCGCCGCAGATGACCGAGGAGCTCATCGCGAGCGCCTCCGGACCGAACGGCTCGCGCGCCTGGCCGACGCCGGTGGTCCACGTGGGCGCGGTGTCGCCCGGGCGAAGCACGCCGATGCGGCGGCCGTCGAGGAGCCAGACGTTCAATCCCTCATCGACGCCGACGCTCTGGGGTTTGCCGACGCCATACGAGCGCGTGTAGTCGAGCACCGCGTCCGTGGGCCACGGGCCCGCGTCGGGTGTTTCGCCGGTGCCGGCATCCGGATCCGGCGTCGTCCCCGCGTCGGGGGTTCCGCCCGCATCGGGTGTCCCCCCATCTTCGCCAGGAGGGAGCGTGCCTGCGTCCGGAATGGAACCCGGCGGGGGGAGCGTGGGAACTTCGTTTCCGTCGGATGGATCGACGACAGGGTCGTCCTGCGGATCAACTGTCGGCGACCCGTCGTTGCAACCCGCCGACAACAAAGACATGACCACCAACCCCGTCCCCACCACGCCTGCGCGAATACCCATTCCGTGTCTTCCTCCACGGGGGCTTCATGGCAAGACCCGGGCCAGCGTGTTTCACGTCAGGTGGCTTCAATCCCTTGCGTCAACGCGGCGCGTGCGCGGCCCGTGTTGGCGTGCCTTCCAGTCCCCTTCGCCACGAGCCTCGCCATGTCACAGGAACGCTTCACGACCAGCCGCGAGGTGTATCACCGCATCCGGTGGGATCCCCGGCTTGACGCCCGCGAGTTCGCCGTCGGCTACGACGCGCACCGTGGCGCGATGGAGGAGATGCCCTTCGAGGCGTTCGTCCCCGATGGCGAGATCCCGTGGCACCGCGTCTGGTACTTCAAGCGCGGCCCCCTGGTGGTGTGGGACCGCAAGGAGCGCATCGACCTGCTGAGCAATGCCCGGCCTGAGGAGGAGGAGCCCGCTCCGGCTCCGCTCCTCGCGGTGCCGGGTTTCACGCCGCTGCCCGCATGGCGGTTCGACGCGCGCTCGGGTTCGTGGACGGAGCGTTCGCCTGAGCCGGGCCACGCGGTTCCCCATCCGGTTTCGCTCACCGTCGCCACCTTCAACGTCCTCTTCGACCTGTACGACGCGGAGTTGCTGGCGACCGAGCGCAGGACCCCGGCGGCGCTCACGCTGCTCCGTGAAACGGACGCGGACGTCATCGCGCTCCAGGAAGTCACCCCGTCCTTCCTTCGGGCCCTGCTCGCGCAACCATGGGTGCGCGAGCACTACTGGCTGTCCGACGGTCCCGGCGCGCGCACCGTGGAGCGCTATGGCCAGGTGCTCTTGTCTCGCGTGCCGTTCGCCTCCGTGTGGCAGCGCGTCTTCACCCGGGACAAGCGCATCATCACCGCCGAGCTGCGCCTCGCCGAGGGCCCGCTGTGGGTGGCCACTCCGCACCTGACGAGCAACCGGGATCCCTCCGGCGCCTCCGCGCGCGCCGTGCAGGTCGAGGCCCTTCTCGAATGGGCCCGTGCTCTCGGTGCCACGGGTGACAAGGAGAATCCGGACTTGGTGCTGGCCGGTGACTTCAACTTCGGTGACGGGGCGCCGGAAGCGGAGTCGTTCACGCGTGCGGGCTTCGTGGATGCGTGGTCCGCGCTGCGGCCTTCGGAAGCAGGGGAGACGTTCAACCCCCGGCTGAACACGCTGGCGGCGCTCACCACTGTCTCGGGGCGACTCCAGCGGTTGGACCGGGTGCTCGTGGCGTCTCCTTCGGGCCGGTTCGCTCCGGCGGCCGTGGACCTCTTCGGCGAAGCGCCCCTGGCGGGCCCTCCCGCGCCCACCGGGCAGGCCCTCTTCGTGTCGGATCACTTCGGACTGCGCTGCGTCCTCCACCGGGAAGCGGTTGCGCTCACGCCGCGGAACTCCACGGCCCTTGTCCACCACACCGCCCTGGTGCTCATTCCCCCGGAGGACGTCTGGGGACCCATCCAGGCACTGCGCAAGAAGCACGACGCGAAGTTCCAGCGGTGGATGCCTCACGTCACGCTGCTGTATCCGTTCGTCCCGGAGGAAGACTTCGAGACGGCGGAGGCGCTCCTCGTGGATGCCCTCCAGGGCGTCGAACCCTTCGAGGTGACGCTCTCGGAGTTCAGCCACTTCGAACACCGCGCCAACGCGACGGCGTGGCTTCGTCCCGAGGCGCAACCCTCCGGCGCGCTGGCGGCCCTGCACGCGAGGCTCGTGGCGGCCCTGCCCGAATGCGCCACCTCCACCCATGGCGGCTTCACGCCCCACCTCTCCGTGGGCCAACTCCCGCTCTCCTCGGACACGGACATCGCCCGCACGCTCGCGGAGTGGCAGCGAAGCTGGCGGACCCTGAAGTTCCGCGCGGGCGAGCTCTGTCTCATCCGCAGGAAGGGCGACACCCCCTTCGAGGTCATCCGGCGCATTCCCCTTGGACAGGCACGGAGCGCGACGCCGGAGCACGAAGACGCTCCATTGCGCGAAGCACTGGGCTCCCTCGACGCTGGCGAGTCCCAAGCCGGACACGCAGCCAGGACCGCGGCGGTGGGCACACTTCGCCAGCACTGCGAACGGATCGGCGCCACGCTGCATCCCTATGGCTCGTATCTCCTGGGCACGGATGGCGCGGGCAGCGACGTGGACGCGGTCGCCATCGGCCCGGCGAGCCTGCCCCGCGAGGACTTCGCTCGAGCGCTCCTCCAGGCGCTGGTACCCGGCACGGCTCGCTACGTGGCGGACGCCGCCATCCCGCTGGTGAAGCTGTCCCTGGGAGGCGTGAGCTTCGACCTGGCCTATGCGAGCAGTCCGGAGGGCGTACCCGCGGAAGACCCCCTGACGCTGCTCGCGCTGCATGGCGACCGGCTCGACTCCGCGGGCCTGCGCGCCGTGCTGGGACTGGCGGACACGTTGGGTCTGATGGACGCCCTTGCCCGTGACAGTGCACGGTCCGAGCGGTTTCGGACCCTGCTGCGCGCGGTGAAGGCCTGGGCGCGGGCGCGGGGCATCTACTCGCACGCGCTGGGCTACCTCGGCGGCTTGTCGTGGACGCTGCTCGCGGCCTGGGCCTGCACCCGCGCGACCCCGGACGCGATGCGCTCCGACGCGTCGCTGCTCACGCACTTCTTCAGCACCTTCGCCTCCTGGCCGTGGCCCCAGCCCGTGGCGCTCACACCCGAGACGGCGCGCTACCGGCCCGACGGCAAGCGCGACCTCCTGCCCGTCATCGCTCCCGCGCTCCCCGCGCGAAACACCGCGCGCAACGTGTCGCGCTCCACGTTCCGCGTCCTCCGGGAGGAACTGCTTCGCGCCCGCGAACTCGTGGCCAACGCCCGCGCCGCACGCACTCCCTCCGCATGGGCAGCGCTCTTCCAACCCCTCGACGTCAACGAGGCCCCACCGGCCGCGCTGCGCCTGTCCGTCGAAGCCGCCACGTCCGAGGACCGGGAGCGCGTCGCGGGTTGGGTCCTCGGACACGTCACGGCCCTGGTGTATCGGCTGGAAGGGGACCGGCGTCTCTCCGTGCGTCCGTTCCTGCCCGCGCACGCCTCAGGCTCCCTGCTCATCGGGCTGGAGGTGCGCGAGGCCCGGGACGTGGCTGCCTTGTCCTGGCAGCCCCAGGGGCCGTTGTTCGCGGCCGTGGAGGCGTTCCGCGTGTCCTTCCAGGAATGGGAGCACCGCCCGGCCGGCGCGGTGCTCCAGGTCGAACTCGTGCGAGGCAATGACAGCTCACGGAGCGATGCGCCGGCTCCGTAAAGCCTGTCACCCAGACGCCCGCGTCACTTCGCTCCCGGGAGCCACGAACCCCAGCGCACGATCCGCGCGCCACCCTCCGGAGCGTTCTTGCCGCCCGTCACGACGCGCTCCGTGCTGCTGGCGAGCGGCTGGAAGCGCGCCTCGTAGGGCAGGCCCGCGAGTCCCGGCGCCCACGGCTCGGCTGCGTAGGTCTCGGAGAAGACGCGCTGGGTGCCCTCGACGTCCTCACTGCTCCGCGTGATGAGGGCAGGCACGTCGCGGCCCTCCGCGCTGAACGTGCCACGGGTGCCGGACAGGGCGGCGGCGGGCGGCCAGTCCCCCGCGGACAGCACCTCCCACGGCAGGCCCATCAGCAGCTCCTCCAGGGGCTCCGGCTCGGCCTGGGAGAAGTCCGAGCACGGGGCGGCGTTGGCCTCGACGGGGCCCTCGGTGCGCAGCAGGTAGCCACGCTCGGCGCTGAAGCACACGCGCTGGACTCCGGGCGTGGTGCCCGCCACGTCCACGAACCGCTCGTAGTACGCGCCCGGACCCAGGGGCCGCTCCAACGCGGGCGCGGGGGCGCTGGCCTCCGCTGAACCCTCACGCACCTCGCGCAGCGTCATCTGGAAGCCGCCCTGTGCGCCGAAGCCTGACGCCTCCATGCCCGCTTCAATCAGGCCACGGGTGAGGTACAACGGGCCCGGCGTGTTGGCGTACACGTGCGTGCGCAGCGGGCCGTCCACGGGGCGCTGGTCGCTGACGTAGCGGACGGCCTCCCAGCTGCGGCCCGCGCTGGACGCGACCTCGGCGGAGGCCTTGCCCCCGTGAGGGACTTCGAGCGGGCGCGTCGTGTCCGCGCGCACGGGGAGGAGCAGGTCCTGCGCCAGTCGCGCCTGGGAGAGGGGCTTGCCGGACGCGTCGCTGAAGGCCACGCGCACCCACACCCAGGGCTGCTGCACGGCCACCACCTCCAGCGTCAGCTGCCCCTGGAGGGTGCGCGCGGTGCCGCCACCGCCCCGGGGCGAAGGCCCTTGCGTCGCGGTGAAGCCGTAGGTGACGCGGTCTCCCACGCGTGCGCGCGCCCAGGCATCAGCGGACTGCACGGACGCGGTGTCTTGCGACCGCGTGTCGGAAGGGGACGGGCCGCTCGACTTCGTGCTCTCGCAGCCGGGGAGGAACGACAGGGCCGCACCCAACAGCGCGGCGATGGGGAGGGAAGGGCGCATGGACATGGGGACGGGATATCCCGGGAGCGGATTCACTCCCAGCTCTAGCGAGGCCTACAAGGATTTCTTGGATTAACGGGGTAAATGAGACCCCAGGGCAGGTGACTGATTGAAAGACACCCCTGTCCGAAAACAGGAGGTCTCCCATCGGGGAGCCAAAAGGACTGTCATCGCAACCACTTGCGCTTCCAGCTGTCATATCGGTTTACACCCAGTTTCTTGGAAGCTGGAGTGCAGGCGCTCCATGAAATTCAACAAAATCGAGTTATTCCCTCTGGAGCATGGTTGGCCCGGCAGTTGCTCAGTGGCGGGGCAAGCTGTCCGCGGCTGACGGGAAGGTCAGGCGGCGGCGAATCTCCCCCGAACCAGAGGAACGACGAATGTTCAAGAAGGCGGCAGTCCTCGTGGCGAGCTGTGGTGCGTTGCTGTCTGGCTGCGGTACCGACCTGGAGAGCGAGAACCAGGAGATCGTCGCCAACCTGATCGAGGCCGGCTTCCCCGCGGACGACATCATGGAGGCGGACGGTCAGGTGTACGTGGGCCGTGACGCGCACGTGAGCCTGGCGGCGTCCCGCGAGATGCTCCAGACGGGCAAGGAGACCCAGGAGCAGTACCGCACGACGAACCTCGTCTCCTCGAGCGTGACGAAGATCTGCGTGAACCCCACGTCCACGTTCAACAGCTACACCCGCCTGAGCCAGGGCCTTGACCTGGCCATCCAGAACTACAACCAGCGCGCCCTGAGCTTCACCATGGCGCGTGGCCCCACCACGGGCTGCAGCGCGAACATCACCGCGACGGTGACCTCCGGCGCCGGCGGCTCCGCGGGCTTCCCGTCGGGCGGCCTGCCCTACAACACCATCAACATCGGCACCAGCCTGAACACCTACAGCGTGGACGTGAACGAGCACGTCATCACGCACGAGCTGGGTCACACCATCGGCTTCCGTCACTCGGACTACTACAACCGCGCCATCTCCTGCGGCGGCGCCGCCAGCAACGAGGGCACCGCGGGCGTGGGCGCCATCCTCATCAGCGGCACGCCGAGCACCGCGACGGTGGGCGGCTCCATCATGAACTCCTGCTTCCGCTCCACGGAGACGGGCGAGTGGACCAGCTCCGACATCACGGCGCTGAACGCCATCTACTAAGTCATGGCGGTGCGACCCCTTGAGTCCTTCATGAGTCCGAGGGGTCGCATCCTCGCGGGCACCTTCCTCCTCCTGGGCCTGATGGCCTGTGGAAAGGAGAAGGTGCCCGCGGCTTCCCATCCAGCAGTCTGTGAGAGTCCCACGGCGTCGCGGGTGCGCCAGCCGTCGGAGGTGCATGGCCTCACGCAGTGTGGCCCGACCGCCGACTTCACCCCCATCAACAGCTACCAGGGCGAGTTCGCGGACGTCGCGCAGGCGAACGAGGACGCGGTCGTCCTGATTGACGGGCGCTGCACCGGAACGTTGATTGAAGCGAGCGCGGGGCCCGTGGTGGTAACGGCGGGGCACTGCGTCGCGCTCGGCGACCGGCCGCTGCTTGTCTTCAACTTCGAGGAGCAGTCCGACGGCGACCCGCTCATCACCGAGGGCACCGTCATCGAGCAGTCGCTCGAACCCGACTACGCGCTCATCCAGCTCGACGTGCTTCCAAAGGTGACGCCGGTGCTGCTGACGGCCGTCCCCAGCGAACGCCTGGCGATCATCCAGCATCCCCGGGGCAAGCCCAAGGTCATCGCCGAGGGCGAGTACCTGGATGCGTGCAACTCGCTGCTCTACTACGTGGACCTGGACACCCTGGTCGGAAGCTCCGGCGCGGGCGTGCTCAACCGCCAGGGACACCTGCTGGGCATCCACACCGACGGTGATTGCGACGACGCCGGCCGTGGCGCGAACCGGGGTTGGACGACGGAAGCGATTGTCGCGGCGTCGCCCTACCTGGTGGACGCGGACATCGTCGAGCGCTGAGGCCGGACTCCGCTCGACAGGACCCGAGGGGAGACGACCATGTTCAAGAGTGCGGCGGTGCTCGTGGTGGGCTGTGGTGCGTTGCTGTCCGGCTGCGGTGGCGACCTGGAGCAGGAGCACCAGGAGATCGTCTCCAACCTGCTGGAGGCGGGGTTCCAGGCGGGCGACATCCAGGTCTCGGAAGAGGCGGTCTACGTGGGGGGCGACGCGCTGGTGAGCGTCGAGGCCTCTCGCGAGATGCTCCAGTCCGGCGGGGACAGCGCTGAGCAGTACCGGACGACCAACGTCGTCAGCACGTCCCTCGTGACGAAGATCTGCATCAACCCGACGTCCACGTTCACCAGCAACAGCCGGCTGAGCCAGGGCCTGGACCTGGCCATCCAGAACTACAACGCCCTGGGCCTCTGCTTCACGATGGTGCGGGGGCCCACCACCGGCTGCAGCGCGAACATCACCGCGACGACCGCGGCGGGCACGGTCTACAGCTCGGGCTACCCCTCGGGGGGCCGTCCCTACGGGACCATCACCATCGGCACGGGGTGGAACACCGCGCCGCTGGACACGGTCGAGCACATCGTCACCCACGAGCTGGGGCACACGCTGGGCATGCGCCACTCGGACTACTACTCCCAGGTCATCAGCTGCGGCACCGGGGGCAGCGAAGGCACGGCGGGCGTGGGGGCCATCCTCATCCCCGGCACGCCCGCCACGTCCTACGTGAACGGGTCGATCTTCAATGCCTGTCTTCCGCCGAACCCGACCGGTGAGTTCACCAGCACGGACATCACCGCGCTGACGTACCTCTACCGCTGCTGAGTCCGGCGGAGCGCGGCCCGGAGACGCTGAAAGCCGTTCCGGGCCGCCAGGTGCTTCAGCTCAGGGCACGGTGACGGTGATGGGATTGCTGCGCCGCTCGTTGCCCGCGCGGTCCGTGGCGATGGCGACGAGGGTGTGCGTGCCGGACAGGCCCGTGGTGTCCCACGTCTTCGTGTACGGCGCGGTGGTCGCGAAGGGCGTGAGCCACACGCCGTCCACCTCGAAGATGACGTAGGCCATGGCCTGGCTGTCGCTCGCGGAGGCCGCCAGCGTGACGACGCCGCTGACCACCGCGCCGTTGGCAGGCGAGGTGATGACGGAGAGGGACGGCTTCGCGTTGTCCACGATGAACGTCCGCGTGTAGACCACGGACGGGTTGCCCGCGGCGTCGGTCGCCTGGAAGCCCAGGGTGTACGAGCGGTTGCCCAGGACCAGGGTGTTCCACGAGTAGTAGTAGGTGCTGCCGCTGCTGGTGGGGTTGGACGACACCACGCCCCCGTTCTGGAAGACCTGCGCCAGGGCCACGGGCGCGCCGCCCTGCAGGGCCACCGTCCACGACGCGTTGACGGTGCCGCGCACGTAGTTCTGCATGATGGGCGGGTTCTGGGGCTGGCTCCCGACGATCAGCGGGGGATTGTTGTCCACCGTGACGCTCACCACGCTGGAGGTGCCGCTGTTGCCGGCCGCATCGAAGGCCTGCGCCGTCAGCGAGTGCACCCCCGACGCCTGGGACGTCGTGTTCCAGGAGATGCTGTACGGCGCCGCCGTGGCCGAGCCGATGGGCGTGGTGCCGTCGAAGAAGTCCACGCGGGCGACGCCCACGTCATCCGTCGCGTTCGCGGTGACGGCGACGGTGGAGCGCACGTAGCTGCCCGGGGCCGGCGCGGTGAGCTCCACGGTGGGCGCCTGGGTGTCGGGATCCTCCTCCAGCAGGAGCCGGTCCGCCTGCGCCGTGACGATGAGCTTCAGCGGCCGGCCGTTCGCTTCGAGCGCGTTGAAGGCGGAGGGGCCGTCACCCGCGTTGCCCCGCGCCAGGTCGCGCAGGCGCAGGGGAGGGCGCGTCAGGTCCAGCTTCCCGTCGGCGCGCACCGGCCAGTCGCGGAGCAGCTGGGCTGCGCGCTCCCGCATGGCGGGGCTCTGGAGGCTCGACTCGGGGCCGGACTCCTTCGTGAGCCAGCTCCGCACGAAGTCCTCGGGAGCCTCGGGGCCGCTCAGCCGCGCCACCAGCTGGCCGAAGGTCGCCGCGTCCTCCTGTCGGGCCTGGGACACGGTGGTGTCCGGGGTGCTCGCGACCTCACCACAGCCAACGACAGCCAAGGTGCCCGCACCGACGAGCGCGGCGACGAGACCGCGGGTCCCTCTCGAAACGATTCGCATTTGGATTTCCCCTCAGGCGGGCACCCGCGTGGGGTGGGGCGCCCGTGGCAAAAGACATATCAAGAAAGTCTTTCCCGGGTTCAGGGGAATTCGTCTTGGAAAGCTTGTTGCCCCAAGCGGATCAGTCGGCTTGCATTGCGCGCTTCGGCGTGAGCTGCGCTTCGAGCGTCCGGGCCCAATGGGCAAGCACCTTGCGGCGCCGGGTGGTGTCGTCGTGGAGCAGGTTCGCGAGCGCCAGGCCGCGCAGGAGGTCCAGCGTCGCGCGCACGGCGTCGCGCACGTCGCGGTCGCGCTCGTCCAATCCCAGCAGGTCCACGGTGAGCCGGTGCACCTCGCGGCCCACGTGCGTTTCGAGCGGCAGCAGCAGGGCCTTCAGCTCCGCGTCGGCCCCGGCCGCCACCCACAGGTGCGTCGCGGCCGTGAAGAGCGGTCCGGCGTAGACGTCATGGAGCAGGTTCAAGAGGGGCTCGACGCGCCGCCGGCTCTCCGACAGGCCCTTCGCGCGCCGCACCAGCTCCTCGACCTGCTGGTGGAAGACGTGCTCCACGGCGGCCGCGACCAGGGCCGCGCGCGTCGGGAAGTGGTGCTGGCAGGCGCCACGCGACACCCCCGCGCGCTCGGCGATGGCGCCCATTGTCGCCCCCGCCCAGCCCTTCTCCACGAGCACCTCGATGGCGGCCGTCATCAGCTTCTGCCGCGTCACCCGGCTGCGCTCCTGCTCCTGCCGTGTCGTTCCGCTCGCCGCGCCGCTCATGGAGCCACACTGTTGCGGCGGGAAGAAAAAAGCAATCGTGATTGCTTTCTTTGGGTGGCGGGGTACAGACTCGCCGCTCCCTGGCACAGGAGGTGCGATGGACGGGCGATCGCTGCGCATCGGCAATGCATCCGGCTTCTACGGCGACCGCTTCTCCGCGTTCCGGGAGATGCTGGAGGGCGGGCCGCTCGACGTGCTCACCGGCGACTACCTGGCGGAGCTGACCATGCTCATCCTGGGCCGCGACCGGCTGAAGAACCCGGACGGCGGCTACGCCCGGACGTTCCTGCGCCAGCTGGAGGAGACGCTCGGGCTCGCGGTGGAGCGCAAGGTGCGCATCGTCGCGAACGCCGGTGGCCTCAACCCGCAGGGGCTCGCGAACGACCTGCGCGCGCTCGCCACGAAGCTGGGACTGTCCGTCAACATCGCGCATGTCGAAGGCGATGACCTCGTCGGACGCGCGGATGAGCTTGGCTTCGACCAGCCCCTCACGGCGAACGCGTACCTCGGGGGCTGGGGCATCGCGGCCTGCCTGGACGCGGGCGCGGACATCGTCGTCACGGGGCGCGTGACGGACGCGTCGCTCGTCGTCGGCCCCGCGGCCTCCCACTTCGGCTGGAAGCGCGACGACTGGGACCGCCTCGCGGGCGCCATGGTCGCGGGCCACGTCCTGGAGTGCGGAGCCCAGGCCACGGGCGGCAACTTCGCGCGCTTCGGCGAAATCGACGTGCGCCGGCCCGGCTTCCCTCTGGCGGAGGTCTTCGCCGACGGCTCGAGCATCATCACGAAGCATCCGGACACCGGGGGCGCCGTCACCGTCGACACGGTGAAGGCCCAGCTCGTCTATGAAATCGGCGGGGCCCGCTATGCCGGCCCTGACGCCACCGCGCGCTTCGACACCATCGTGATCGACGCGGAGGGCCCCGACCGGGTGCGCCTGTCGGGCGTGCGCGGCGAGCCGCCCCCTCCGGACGTGAAGGTGTGCCTGAACCGGCTCGGCGGCTTCCGCAACGACGCCCAGTTCGTGCTGGTGGGCCTGGACATCGAGGAGAAGGCCGCGCTCGTGCGGACGCAGCTCAACGCGACGCTCAAGCCCCGGCCCTCGGAGGTCCTCTACACGCTCGCGCGCACCGACCACGCCGACGCCCCGAGCGAGGAGCAGGCGTCGGCGACCCTGCGGGTCACCGTGAAGGACGCCGACCCGAAGGTCGCCGGCCGGGCCTTCACCGGCGCCGTGGTGGAGCTCGCCCTGTCCAGCTACCCCGGCTTCTTCCTGCCCGCGCTGCCCGGTGAGGCTTCGCCCTTCGGCGTCTACACCGCGGGCTATGTGGACGCGCGGAAGGTGCCGCACGTGGCGGTGCTTCCGGATGGGCGGCGCATCGACGTGTTGCCTCCGGAGGAGACGCGGAAGCTCGAAGCCGTCCCCGCGCCGTCGCTGCCCGCGCCGCGGCTGGCGGGGCCCACCCGGCGCGCGCCGCTTGGTCAGGTCGCCCTGGCCCGCAGCGGCGACAAGGGCGGGGACGCGAACATCGGCGTCTGGGTCCGCACCGACGAGGCGTGGAGCTGGCTCGTGCACACCCTCACGGAGGAGCGGCTGCGCGCGCTGCTGCCGGAGACGCAGGCGCTGAAGATCCAGCGCCACGTGCTCCCGAACCTGCGCGCCCTGAACTTCGTCATCGAGGGACTGCTGGGCGAAGGCGTCTCGTCGTCCACCCGCTTCGATCAGCAGGCCAAGGCGCTGGGCGAGTGGCTGCGCTCGCGCCACGTCGACGTCCCGGAATCGCTTCTCTAGCGCCTTCGCGCGCCCCCAAGTCCACCGAGGAAGCCATGCAGCAGACCCAGGAACACCGCGCCATCCGACAGACCGTCCGCAAGTTCGTGGAACAGGAGCTGAACCCGCATGTCGACGCCTGGGAGGCCGCGGAGATCTTCCCGGCCCGGGAGGTGTTCCGGAAGCTGGGCGAGCTGGGGCTGCTCGGCATCACGAAGCCCGCGGAGTTCGGCGGCCTGGGGCTCGACGCGTCGTTCTCCGTCGCCTTCGCCGAGGAGCTGGGTCACTGCACCTGCGGCGCGCTGCCCATGGCCATCGGCGTGGTGACGGACATGGCGACGCCCGCGCTCGCCCGCTTCGGCAGCGACACGCTGCGACGGGAGTTCCTGGCGCCGACGCTCACCGGCGAGCGCGTCTGCTCCATCGCGGTGAGCGAGCCCGGCGCCGGCTCCGACGTGGCGAGCGTGACGACCACGGCGCGCCGCGATGGCGACGACTACGTCATCGACGGCAGCAAGATGTGGATCACCAACGGCATGCAGGCGGACTGGGTCTGCCTGCTCGCCAACACGGGGGAGGGACCGGCACACGCGAACAAGTCGCTCATCATCGTGCCCATGGACCGCCCCGGCATCACGCGGTCGAAGATCCGCAAGCTCGGCATGTGGGCGTCCGACACGGCGCAGCTCTTCTTCGACGGCGTGCGCGTCCCCACGCGCTTCCGCATCGGCGACGAGGGGCGCGGCTTCGCCATGCAGATGCAGCAGTTCCAGGAGGAGCGGCTGTTCGTGTCCGCGAGCACGCTCGTCACCTTCGACCGGCTCATCGCCCAGACGGCCGAGTACACGCGGCAGCGCAAGGCCTTCGGCCAGTCCATCCTCGACAACCAGAGCGTGCACTTCCGGCTGGCCGAACTGCAGACGGAGGTGGAGGCGCTCCGGGCGCTCATCTACCGGACCGTCGGCATGTACATCGAGAACAAGGACGACCCGGAGGTCGTGAAGCTCGCCTCGATGTGCAAGCTCAAGTCGGGCCGGCTGGCCCGCGAGCTCGTCGACGGTTGCCTCCAGTACTGGGGGGGCATGGGCTTCACCTGGGACAACCCCGTCGCCCGCGCCTACCGCGACCTGCGTCTGGGCTCCATCGGTGGCGGCGCGGACGAGGTGATGCTCGGCATCATCAGCAAGGCCATGGGCACGCTGCCCCGCAAGGCACGCTAGGAGAACACGATGGGATACCGTTCAGTCTTCGCTCCGGATGCGTTCGCGGGCCGCACCATCATCGTCACCGGCGCCGGCAGCGGCATCGGCCGGTGCACCGCGCACGAGCTCGCGTCGCTCGGCGCGCACGTCGTCCTTGTCGGCCGCAAGCAGGAGAAGCTCGCGAAGGTCGCGGGGGAGCTGGCCTCCGAGGGCCATGCGTCCACGCAGCACGCCGTGGACATCCGCGACGAGGCCGCGGTGCGCGACATGGTCGCCGCCGTCGTCAAGGAGCGCGGCCGCATCCACGGGCTCGTGAACAACGCCGGCGGGCAGTTCCCGTCGCCGCTGTCGGCCATCTCCAAGAAGGGCTTCGAGGCGGTCGTCGCGACGAACCTCACCGGCGGCTTCCTGGTCGCGCGCGAGGTGTTCAACCAGTCCATGACCGACCACGGTGGCGCCATCGTGAACATGCTCGCGGATGCCTGGAACGGCATGCCGGGCATGGGCCACTCGGGCGCGGCCCGGGCCGGCATGTTCAACCTGACGCAGACCGCCGCCGTCGAATGGGCCTTCGCCGGGGTCCGCGTGAACGCCGTCGCGCCCGGCTGGGTCGCCTCCAGCGGCCTGGACACCTACGAGGACCCCTTCGTCCGCGAGATGATCCCCATCCTGCGCAAGCAGGTGCCGCTGCACCGGCTGGCCACGGAGGCGGAGGTCAGCGGCGCCATCGTCTTCCTCCTCTCCGACGTGGCGGCGTTCATCACCGGCGAGGTCATCCGCATCGACGGCGGGGCGTCCTGCAACACCAAGGCGTTCCCGCTGTCGGAGCACTCGAACTCCAAGCCATACGACGGGTTCCACCTGGCCCAGGGGCCCGCCATCCTCGACGGCCCGAAGGAGAAGTGACGTGCCTACGCTCGTCTCCCAAGTCGAACCGGCCTCCGCCGCCTTCACCACGCAGCGCGAGGAGATGCTCGCCCGCGTCGCCCAGCTGCGCGCCATCGAGCAGAAGTCGCGCGACACCGAGCAGCTGGCCCGCGAGAAGTTCAAGCAGCGCGGGCAGTTGCTCCCGCGCGAGCGTCTGGCGCTGCTGCTCGACCGGGGCTCGCCCTTCCTGGAGCTCTCCACGCTCTGCGGCTACAAGCACCACGACGACAGCGACGGCTCGCTGGCCGGTGGCAACACCCTCATCGGCATTGGCTTCGTGTCCGGCGTGCGCTGTCTGGTGTTCGTGAGCAACTCCGCCGTGAAGGGCGGCACCGCGACGCCGTGGGGCGTCCAGAAGGCCCTGCGCGCGCAGGAGATTGCCCTGGAGAACCGGCTGCCCGTCGTGTCGCTCGTGGAGAGCGGCGGCGCGAACCTGCTCTACCAGCAGGAGATCTTCATCCCGGGCGGGGAGACCTTCTACAACCAGGCGAAGCTGTCCGCGGCCGGCATCCCGCAGGTCACCGTCGTCCACGGGTCCAGCACGGCGGGCGGCGCGTACATCCCGGGCCTGTCCGACCACGTCGTGATGGTGCGCGGCAAGGCGAAGGTGTTCCTCGCCGGCCCGCCGCTATTGCTCGCGGCCACGGGCGAGGTCGCTACGGACGAGGACCTGGGCGGCGCGGAGATGCACACCACCGTGGCCGGGACCTCGGATCACCTCGCGGAGGACGACGCCGACGGCATCCGCATCGCGCGGGAGATCGTCGCGTCGCTCGGCTGGAATGATTCCCTGCCTGCGTCCTCGCGTCCCGGCTTCGAGCCGCCGCGCTACGCGGTGGAGGAGCTGTGCGGCGTCGTGCCCATCGACCACCGGCGGCCCTACGACTGCCGCGAGGTGATTGCCCGGCTCGTGGATGGCTCGGACTTCTCGCCGTTCAAGGACGACTACGACGCGCTCACCGTCTGCGGCTGGGCGCGCATCGAGGGCCGGGCGGTGGGCATCATCGGCAACAACGGGCCCATCACGGCGAAGGGCGCGACGAAGGCGGGGCAGTTCATCCAGCTCTGCTGCCAGGCGCGCACGCCCATCGTCTACCTGCAGAACACCACCGGCTACATGGTGGGCACCCAGTCCGAGCAGGGCGGCATCGTGAAGCACGGCGCGAAGATGCTGCAGGCCGTGGCGAACGCGACCGTGCCGCAGATGACCATTCTGCTGGGTGGCGCCTTCGGTGCGGGCAACTACGGCATGTGCGGCCGTGCGTTCCATCCGCGCTTCATCTTCGCCTGGCCCAACGCGCGCACCGCGGTGATGGGCGGCGAGCAGGCGGCGAAGGTGCTGACCATCGTCGCCACGGAGAAGGCCCGGCGCGCGGGGCTGCCGCCCGACCAGGAGTTCCTGGACGGGATGGCGAAGCCGCTCATCGAGCAGTTCGACCAGGAGTCGGACGCCTTCCACTGCAGCGCGCGGCTGTTCGACGACGGTGTCATCGACCCCCGGGACACGCGGCGGGTGCTCGGGTTCATCCTGGCCACGTGCGATGAGGCTTCGCGCCGCACGCTGTCACCCAACTCCTTCGGCGTCGCCCGGCTGTAGCGAGGGGAATCATGAAACGCATCCACAAGGTGCTGGTGGCGAACCGGGGTGAGATCGCCGTGCGCGTGCTGCGGACTTGCCGCCGGCTCGGCCTGCGCACGGTCGCCGTCTTCTCCGACGCGGACCGGGAAGCTCCCCACGTGCGGCTCGCCGACGAGGCGATGCATCTGGGGCCGGCGCCCGCCAGGGAGTCCTACCTGTCCATCGAGCGGGTCCTCGCCGCGGCGAAGGCCTCCGGCGCGGACGCCATCCATCCCGGGTACGGCTTCCTGTCGGAGAACGAGGACTTCGCGCGCGCGTGCGCGGAGGCTGGCTTCGTGTTCGTCGGGCCGCCGGCGCAGGCCATCGAGCTGATGGGGAACAAGCGGCAGGCGAAGCTGCGCATGCAGGCCGCCGACGTGCCGTGCATCCCCGGCTATGAGGCGGCCCGTCCCGGCGAGTCGCTGGAGGACGAGGCCCTGGTCCGCGAGGGCCAGCGCATCGGGTTCCCCGTCATGGTGAAGGCCGCGGCGGGCGGCGGTGGACGCGGCATGCGCCTGGTCCGCGACGCGGGCGCGCTGCTCGATGCCATCCGCTCCGCGCGCTCCGAGGCGACGAACGCCTTTGGCAGCGGCGAGCTCATCCTGGAGCGCGCCATCGAGGGCGCGCGCCACGTGGAGGTGCAGGTCTTCGCGGACGAGCATGGGGGCGCGGTGCACCTGGGCGAGCGCGACTGCTCCGTCCAGCGACGGCACCAGAAGGTGATTGAAGAGAGCCCGTCCCCGGCCGTCACCCCGGAGTTGCGCGAGCGCATGGGCGCGGTGGCGGTGCAGGCCATCCGCGCCATCGGGTATCGCGGCGCGGGCACCATCGAGTTCCTGCTGGCGCCGAATGGCGACTTCTTCTTCATGGAGATGAACACGCGCCTGCAGGTCGAGCACCCGGTGACGGAGCTCATCACCGGGCTCGATCTGGTGGAGTGGCAGCTGCGCGTCGCCGACGGCGAGCCGCTCCCGCTGACGCAGCCGGAGATCACCTTCCGTGGGCACGCCATCGAGGCGCGGCTGTGCGCGGAGGATCCGGCGAAGGGCTTCCTCCCGCAGACGGGGCGGCTCCTCGCGTGGGTGCCTCCGGAAGGGGAGGGCATCCGCGTGGACCACGGCGTGCGTGAGGGGCAGGACATCACGCCGTTCTACGACTCCATGCAGGCGAAGCTCATCGCGTACGGGCCGGACCGCGAGACGGCGCGCGAGCGGCTGGCCGCGGCGCTGCGCGAGCTGACGGTGTTCGGCGTCACGACGAACAGCACCTTCATCCAGCACGTCCTCGGGCACGAGGCGTTCCGCTCCGGACGCTACGACACGGGCTTCGTCGGCGCGCACACGCCGCCGGAGACGCTGCAGGCGCTGGGGCAGGCCTCCGTGGAGGAGCAGGCCATCCTGGCCGCCGTGCTCTTCCACGACGACGCGGTGGCGCTGGCCAGGAAGGGCGGGTTCGACGCGGCGCTGACGGGCTGGAGCAGCTCCTACGCCCTGCCAGTGCCGGTCGTCCTGCATGACGGGACCGCGGAGTTCCGCGCGTCGGTCCGTCCCGTCGCGCCGGAGGCATACGACGTCCGCGTCGGGGACACGTCGGTCTCGCTCTCCCTGCGCGGCCTGGGTGCCGAGCGCGTGGAGGTCGAGGTGGCGGGGAGGCGCCGCGCGGTCCGCTACCGCCGCGCGGGGGGCACGCTGTGGTGCTCGCTGGACGGCATCACTCGCAGCCTGCGCGACGTCTCCTTCCGGCTGCCCTCCGAACGTGAGCGCGCCAGCGACGGCCGCCTGCGCGCGCCCATGGATGGCCGCATCATCCGGGTGAGCACCCAGGTCGGCGCGACCGTGAAGCGGGGCGAGGTGCTGGTGGTGCTCGAAGCGATGAAGATGGAGTCGTCCCTCATCGCACCCACGGATGGCGTGGTCACGGCGGTGAACGTCACGGTCGGGGCGCAGGTGCCGGCACGGCACGTCGTCGCGGTCGTCTCCCCTGAAGCGAAGGAGGCAGCATGAGTGAAGCACCGCTCGTCCGTTACGAGGTGGCTCGCGGCGTCGCGACCCTCACGCTCGACTCGCCCCGCAACCGCAACGCGCTGTCGCGGGCGCTCGTCACGCAGCTGCTGGAGCGGCTGCACGCCGTGGGGGCCGACCCCTCGGTGCGCGCGGTCGTCCTCGCGGCCACCGGTCCCGCGTTCTGCGCCGGTGCGGACCTCTCGGAGATGGCGGACGGAGGCGCCGCGAAGGCTCCGGCCGTGCTGCTGGACGTGCTGCGCACGATCGTGACGCTGCCCCAGCCGGTCGTCGCGAAGGTCGCGGGGCAGGTGAGGGCGGGGGGCATCGGCATCGTGGGCGCGTGCGACGTGGCGGTCGTCGCGGAGTCCGTGAAGTTCGCCTTCACGGAGGCGCGCATCGGCGTGACGCCCGCGGTCATCTCCCTCACCACGCTGCCGCACCTGACCAGCCGGGCGGCGAGCCGCTACTTCCTCACCGGTGAGGCGTTCGACGCCGCCGAGGCCGCGCGCATCGGGCTCATCACGTCCGCGGTGCCGGACGCGTCGCTGGAGGGCGCCGTCGAGCAGATATTGGAGACCTTCCGGGTGTCGTCGCCGCAGGGGCTTCGTGAGACCAAGCAACTGGTAGCCGCCGGGCTGCGCGCGCGCCTGGACGCCGGGGGCGCGGACATGGTCGCGCTCTCCGGACGGCTGTTCGCCTCCGAAGAGGCCCAGGAGGGCATGCTCGCCTTCCTGGAGCGCCGTCCCCCGGCGTGGGCCGCACCCAAATAGACGAAAGGGAGCACACGATGTCCGCGACCCAGGAAGCGCAGCATTCGCGCATCAGCCGAGTCTCGCTGGGAGACATCGTCCACCGGTCGGCGTTGCGCTGGCCGGAGCGGACCGCGCTCGTCGATGGGGAGTTGGAGCTCTCCTATGCGGAGCTCGACCGGCGCTCGAACGCGTTCGCGCACCACCTGCTCGCGCAGGGCCTTCCCCGGGGCTCGCGCATCGCGATGCTCTGCGGTAACTCGGCGCAGATGGTCACCGCCTTCGTGGGCATCTACAAGGCGGGGCTCGTCTGGGTGCCCATCAACACCGGCCTCTCCGTGGAGGCCGTCCGGTACATCCTCGAACACGCCGAGGCCACGCACGCCGTCATCGACGCCGAGCTCCTGGCGAAGCCCGGGCTGCGGGCGATGCTCGACGCGCTGGGCACCCGCCTCATCGTCTGCGTGCCGGAGGGACAGGCGTCACCGGATGGGGACCCGGCCGCGTTCCTGGACACGCTGAAGGGGCGGCACGGCACCCTGCCGGAGGTGGACATCGAGAGCGGCCAGCTCGCGCAGATCATGTACACCAGCGGCACCACCGGCCAGCAGAAGGGCGTGATGCACTCGCACGCGTCGGTGCACGCGGCGCTGAGCGGCAACCTCTTCGAGCTGGAGATGCGGCCGGGGGACTCCACCCTCTGCGTGCTGCCGATGTTCCACTGCGCGCAGCACACCATCGTGATGACGTTCCTCCTGGCCGGGGCGACCGTCGTCGTGCGGCGTGCCTTCGACCCGGGCGCGATGCTCGCGACCATCGAGCGGCGGGGCATCACGTTCCTGCTGTGCCTGCCAGTGATGTACGGCGCGATGCTGGCGCACCCGGCGCGACCGGCGACGAAGCTGTCCAGCCTGCGCCTGTGCCTCTACGTGATGGCGCCCATGGCGCGCACGCTGCTCGTGCAGCTCATCGAGCACTTCTGCCCGGGAGGGTTCGCGCTCGCGTCCGGGCAGACGGAGATGTACCCGGCGACGACCCTGTTCAGGCCGGAGCAGCAGCTGAAGCGCTTCGGTTCGTACTGGGGCGACTCGGTCGTGACGAACGAGACGGCCATCATGGACGACGACGGCCGGCTGCTCGGGCGCGGCGAAGTGGGAGAGATCGTCCATCGCGGGCCGAACGTGATGCTCGGCTACTACAAGGACCCGGAGGCGACCGCGCGGGCGAGCGCCTTCGGCTGGCACCACACCGGCGACCTGGGCATGTTCGACGCCGACGGCCAGCTGCTCTTCGTGGACCGCAAGAAGGACATGATCAAGACGGGCGGGGAGAACGTCCCGTCCATCAAGGTCGAGGAGGTCCTCCTGCGCCACCCCGCCGTGCTCCAGGTCGCGGTGGTGGGCCTGCCGCACTCGCGCTGGACGGAGGCGGTGACGGGCTTCGTCGTGCTCAAGCCCGGCGTGTCCGCGACAGAGGCGGAGCTCAACGCCCACTGCCGCCAGCACCTGGGCGGGTTCGAGGTGCCGAAGGCCCTCGTCCTGCTCCCGGCCATGCCGCAGACGAGCACGGGCAAGGCGCAAAAGTTCGTGCTCCGGCAGCAGTTCGCGCGGCACTACGAGGACGGGAACGGGTAGGCGGTCCGGAGTAGGGTCCTGGGTTTCCTCCCTCCCCAGGTTTCCATGGCCCTCCGGCAACTCCTTCCTGTCGTCGCGTTCGCCACGACCTCGCTCCTGGCGAACCCGGCCCACGCGAACACTGTCTACGGCCTTTGGCAGGGCTCAGGGGGACAGAGCCCCTCGGGTCCGGGCAACCGGGTGTTCCTGCTGGACTCCCAGACGTCCAGCAACCCGGTGACGTTCACGCTGACGTCGTCCGCGGATGCGTGGCTCTACCTGCTGGATGCGAACGGCACGGTCCTCGCGCAGGACAACAACGGCGGTGGCGGCACGAACTCGCGCCTGGTCGTCACGCTGTCCCCGGGCAGCTACCAGCTGGTCGCGGCGACGGCGCTGGCGGGCCAGAGCGCGGAGTTCACCCTGGCGTCGGACTCCGGCGTGCTGCGCGCTCCCAGGGCCCTGGAGGTCCGGCCCACGAGCCGCTTCACCTGGGTCTACGATGATCACGGCACCGGCGCGACGAACGACATCGCCATCTGGCGTCCCGACCTCTCCCAGACCCCGGGCTTCTTCTCGCTGGGCGACGTCGCCATGCCCCGCCGGGGACAGGCCCCAGCGACGACGTTCGTCGTGCGAGGCGAGGGCGACCTGCTCGCGCGTCCGTCCAACTACACGTGGATCTGGGACGACTCCGGCTCCGGTGGCACGCACGACGTCTCCTTCTGGGAGCCCGTCGCGCCCGCGGGCTACACCTGCCTGGGCCACGTCGCGGTGCTGGGCTACTCCAAGCCCTCCACGGACCTCATCCGCTGCGTGCGGAGCGAATACGTGCTGCCCGCGAATCCCGCCTGGGTGTGGGACGACAGCGGCTCCGGCGCGGACGACGACATCGGCGTGTGGCAGGCGGTGGCGCGCGACCACCGCGGCTTGCCCGCGTCCACCTTCGTCTCCCGTCCCAGCCACGGCGACACCGGCGGCAACCGCTACTGGGTCCTCAACAAGAGCGCCACGTCCAACGCGGAGCTGCGGGGCCTGCCCGTGGACGCGCAGACGGTGGCGGCGTTCGCGCCGCGCGTGTGGCTGCATCCGGACGAGGCCTACTTCCCGTCCTCCACGCAGTTCCACCTGGCCAACGTCCACGAGGAGAACGGCCACCTGGTGACGAACCAGGCGCTGGGCTGTGATTCCTGCACGGATCCGCAGTTCCTGGACGGCCAGCGCCCCAGCCAGACACCGGTGCCCGTCTACGCGCAGGTCATCCCGCGCACCCAGGGCGGCCTGCCGACGAACGTGACGGACGTGCTGTATTGGAATTTCTATCCGTACAACAATGGCAAGCGGGTGTGCATTGGCTGGTATTCGCCCTGGGGCTGCGTGGGCGGCTACTCCACGTTCGGCAACCACGTGGGGGACTGGGAACACCTCACCGTGCGCTTCATCGACGGGCGCCCCGCGCAGGTCTACCTGAGCCAGCACGCGGACGGGCAGGGCTTTGCCTTCGGCGACAAGGCGGTGTTCCTCACCGGCTGGCACCCGGAGGTCTTCTCCGCCAATGGCTCGCACGGCCTCTACCCGGACGCCGCCCGGCACATCTACGAGACCCTCTTCAACGGCGACTTCCTGGCGGATGACACCGGTGCCGGGCTGGCGTGGGACACCTGGAACAACGTGGTGGTCATTCCCTGGCAGCCGGCGGGGACGTACACGGGGTCGCTCGCCTGGATGAACCTCACGGCGTACTGGGGCAACCCCGAGGCGGGCTGCGACAACCCGACCGGCTACTGCGTGAACAGCGGCGGTCCCTCTCCGCTGCGGAACCGGTCGGTGTACCAGCCGGATTACATGACCCTGGAGTAGGGCAGGGCATCCGGCGGCACGGATCGGGGTGGAGAGCACGTGGACCTCCACCCCGGTGCGCTCCGGCGCTGAACGCCGGGCGCGGTGCTAGCAGTTGTCGGGCTCATAGACGGCGAAGTCCGTCTTCGTTCCGAAGACGCGCAGCGTGTGGCCACAACTGCAATCACCGTGTCCGACCTGCGTGCTGTAGGTCGCGTCGCTGTAGTACGTCACGAAGGAGAAGCCCTCGCAGTAGGGCAGCTCGTCCTCGCGTGTGGCCAGCTGGGGCTCCTGGCCCAGGTCCTCGACACCGCCACAGCCCGCCAGCAAGCCAACGGCCAACAGTCCACCCATGAGGCTCTTGCGCATCGTGAGGATCTCCAGACAGTCATTCAGGTTTGTGAGGCCTTCCCAGGATAGCGCACCTCACCCGGAAGAAGTCGTCCTCAAGACCTCTGCGCGCCGTGGCGCGGACGTGATAGTCATTGCCGGAGGGAACATCCGGGTGTCGGGCCGGCGGCACCCCTGAGTTCGAGGGGGAGTCCAGATGACAAGCACTGGGAGTGGAGCGCTCGCACGGGCCGTGGTCCTGCTGTTCCTGGGCCTGGGAATGGCCTCCTGCGGGACGACGGAGCCAGGGCCGACGGAGGAGGTCCTTCCGAGTCTCGACGTGCTGCACGAGGGTGCGTGGCTGATGGGTGTGGACTCGCGGGAGCGCTACCTGCTCTTCACGGCCCAGAATGTCTTCGGCACGTACGCGAAGGTGCTTCCCGACGGTGGGGACATCCGGGTCTCCGACCCGGCGGAAGCCGCCATCTTCGCGCAGGACGGCGACTCGGTGCTGCTCTGGAGTCCTCTGAGCGGGGAGAAGACCCGGACGGCGTGGCTGTGGCGGCTCGGCCCCAAGGCCGGCATCCCCTTCACCACGCGGTCCCAGGGCGACATCGTCCATGACCGCGCGCTGTCCTACGTGGCCTTCACGGAAGCCGACGCCGAGGCAGGGACGACGTCGATGCGCGTGATGGACGCGGCCACCTGCACCGTGAAGGCCTGTCCCCTCCGGACGCTGCTCCAGGTCCCGGGGAACACGCTGTTGCTCCAGGGCGGGGGGACGACCGTGCTCGCGTCGGATGCGACGCGGGCGTGGCTCATCGACGTGCCCTCGGGTGCCGTGACGGAGCTGGGGACGGTGGCGGGCCCGTCCGTGCTGCTCGGGGGCGGCAGCCACTACAGCGTGTTCGACAGGGCAGGGCACCTCCAGGTGTTCGACACCGCCACGCGCACCCTCCAGTGGGAGCGGTCCTGGGCCGAGGAAGTCGACCGCAAGGACTGGAATGTCCTCTCCGCGCTGATGACCGACGCGACGACCGTCGTCCTCAACATCAAGGAGCCCCCGCCGCCGCCTCCCGCCTTCCCGACCGACCGCGACACCGTCACGTGTGATGCGACGGGGTGCCGTGTCTTCGGGTACTGGGAAGGGGCTTGCTGGTATGGCGCGGGCCGTACGGATCTCGTGTCCTGCAACCGCACCGTGCGGTGCGGCCCGTATGGATGCGAGTACCAGCTCACCTACTTCGATGCCTCGATGCGGTTGCTCGTGAACACGACGACCTCCCGCGCCGACTCGCCGCATGCGGTCTTCAACGCGGACCTGTCGCAGCATGCGTCGCTGCGGCTGGATGGCTCCCTCCAGGAGCTGAGCTGGGACGGGCCCGCCGGGCTCCGCACCGCGAGGGTGTCTGGTCAGGTGGACACGCGCCTCTTCACCTTCCTGCCGAACGCGGAGCGTCTGGTGTTCGCCCAGGTGGTGCCGCGCTCCGACGAGGGGTTCGAAACCCATCTGGTGGCCTGGGACGGAGTGGCCCTGACGGACCTGCTGAAGCTGCCGGGCGCGCCCGCCTCCAACGCGCAATATGCCCCCACGACGGGTTCCCCCACCACGCTGTACGTGACCGTCGCGGGGCCGTCCTCCCTGAACATCGTCCGGATCCGGCTCTAGTTTCGGGCCGCGCTGCTTCGAAGGGCTTTCAATGACTGCTCAAGCACGAAGTGCCTCCCCGCGCCGGATGTGGAGGCTGCTGGGCTTGCTGCTGGCGAGCCTGGGCGCCACCCATTGCCATGGAGACGGAGACGGGAGTGATTCCTTCCGGACCGTGACCCGTGACGCCCGCCTGCTCCAGGTGGATGAAGGACAGCGCGTCCTGTTGTCCGTTCGCGCGGATGGCACCTACGCGCAGGCGCTTCCCACGGGAGAGCCCGTGCGCATCGCGGACGTGGCGGTGGGGGCGGACATCTCGGCCGACAGCCAGACGGCGGTGCTGTGGAGCGCGGAGGTGAACGGCGAGCGGACCGTCTGGCTCTGGCGGCCCGGCACGCCGGAGGCCCTCGTGCTCAGCCAGAAGGCGCGGGGCACGGTGCGGTACGGCGCGGCGCAGGGCTACGTGGCCTTCCTGGAACGGGACGACGCGGGAGCCACCTCCGTCCGTCTGGCGGTGACGGCGTCCTGCACGCCCGGCGACTGCGCGCTCCAGACGCCCCTCCAGGTCCAGACCCACGCGCCGGTGCTCGAAAGCGGTGGCACCACGGTGTCCCTGGTGGATGGGCTCCACCGCTGGTTGATCGACGTACCCTCCGGCACGGTCACGGACCTGGGCAGCCTGCCAGGGCCCTCGTTCCTGTCGCCCGCCGGGACCCGCTACGGCTGGGTGGTGGAGGATGCGCGGCATGTGCGGGTGTTCGACACCGCCACGGGCGCGCAGCTCTGGGAACAGGGCGCCAACCACGCCCCCGTCTACCTGGAGTGGACCTATACCGGTGCCTTCATGTTCAACGAGGCGAGCGTCCTGGTGACCGCCTTCGCGACGGAACAATGGGGAGGCCCCTCCTTGCCCGATTCCCACTTCATGGACACGTGCTGGGACCAGGGCTGCAGGCAGGTCACGGGTCTCTACGCGTGCAGTCCGGTCGTGCTCTCCGGACAGCCGGCGATGCATTGCCTGTCGGACCCCTGCATCACGCGCGGCTGCACGACGGGCGCACCCGAACTCCGGAACGGTGAGGGAGCGTTGATCCACGGCAACAGCAGCGGCGTGCTCGCCGGTCCCTTCTTCAACCAGGGCTTCGCGGACGCGGTATCGCTCAGGGGCGTCGCGGGGCAGCAGCTCTGGCTGGAATGGACACGGCAGGAGTCGCTCTGGAAGTTGAACCTGGACGCTCCCGCCCCGACGGCGCCCATCCAGTTCCTTCCGGACCAGCAGCGGGTGCTGTTCCATCAGCCGGTGTCACGGGAGGACGGGACGTTCGAAAACCATCTCTGGACGTGGGACCGGTTCGAGCGCGTCGACCTGGGCCTGCTGGACGGAACGCCCGGGCCCACCCGTCTCATGCGGGACCACCCGCCCACGGCCTACCTGGATGTCGACACCGCGAACGCGGACGGCACCACCACTCCGTCCATCATTCGCGTCGAGCTTTGATGGAGCGCCCCATGGCCCTGGAGGGGCTTGACGTCAGCCCAGGAGGCCGTAGGGCTTCCACTCCAGGATCTTCAGGTCGAACCCGGCCTGGCGCTTCCCGGCGATCCAGTCCTCGAGGGCACTCAACGCGGAGGCCTCGTCATCGAAGCGCTGGCGCTCGCCGTCGCGGGTGACCAGCGTGGTGCCGTCCACGATGGCCGACGTGTACTCCGTCTTCGGCCCGCCGTAGTTCGCGAGCTCCCGTTCGAGCGGACCCCGGCCGGGAATCATGGACGTGACCCGCAGGAAGTCGCCCGTGTAGCGGGCCTCCAGCCGGCGCACCTCTTGCGCGGCGTCATCAGGCGTCGCGAAGGCGAAGCGGAACGTGCGCAGCGACCCGTTGTTCTGGCCCGCGTGGAGCTGGACGACGGCGCCGAAGCGTTCGATTTCGAGGAAGAGGTCGCCCCGCTTGCGCCAGAAGGTGACGCGCTCCGAGGCCCGCTGCTTCACGTCGAGGGCCGGCGGCGTTCCCTGCCCGAGCAGCTGCTTCCCGTCGAAGATGTGCAGGGGAAGGCTGCCCGGGCGCATCAGCCACACCTCGCCCGTCTTGCGCTGCGCGTAGACGACGTCCTTCGCGCGCGCGTTCGCCGACGCCTGGGCCGCGATGCCGGCGATGTCGAGTCCCTCGAGCTCCTCGGCGGTGGGGGCATCCGGCTCGCGGACCTGCGGGGCCTGGGTCGCGTCCGTGAAGACGGGCTCGCCCTTCCGGATGCGCTCGAACAGCGCGTCGTGGTGCAGCTCCCCGAGGTCGACGTTCCAGAGCTCGGGACGGAGGAAGGTGGACGCGAGGGTGACGGCGGCGTCGCCGGAGCGGCCGTTCTCCAGGTGATGCTCGGCGTGGACCTCGCCGTAGCAGGTGACGTCGTGATCGTTCTCGTCGAGGAAGCGCGTGGTGAGGTCACCCGCCACGACGAGGCTCTCATCGTTGTAGACGCCCTGGATGACGTCCCGGACCACGAGGTCGCCGAGGACCAGGAAGTTCCCCGACGTCTGGAGCCCCCACGCCGTGCAACGGCCCAGGACCACGACCGTTGAATCCGGCCCACAGTCCTCCAGCACCCCCTCCACCTCCAGGTCTCCGAGCACGATGAGGGGACAGGTGACGCGCAGCGAGCTGGGAGCCCGGGCGTTGCCCGTGACGACGCGGGCCTCGGAGACGGACCCTTCGAGCACCACGTCCACGGGCGCCAGCAGCTCGCGCATCACCAGGGCCGCGAAGCCGATGGGCGAGAGGGGACCGGGACACAGCGCCTGGGCGAACTGGGAGGGCGACAGCCGCGCCTCCTCGCGGAAGACCCCGGCGAGCGACGAGACCGAGGGCTTGCCGTGGTGGGAGAGCGCGTCGAGGGCGGCCCCTTCGAGCCGGGCGAGCGTGGACTCCGCGCGCGCGAGGAAGTCGTTCTGGGAGAGGTGCATGCGCGCGCATGCTACCCACGCGAAGCACCTCCCACTACCGCGAAGCCCGGACGTGAAGCCCGGGCCTCGCGGGCGAAGCCATGGCGCTCAGATCTCCGCGGTGGCTTCCGGATGCTCCTCGCTGCAGACCTGCGAGGCGTCATCGGCCTCGCGGGCTTCGTCCGCGCTCACCGAGGCGGAGGGATCCGTGGGCTCGGAGCGGGCGGTGGGATTGCACCACGTGGGGTACTCCGCGCCACACGTGGTGCGGCGGTTCATGACGGCGCACGTATCCGCGCACGTCCACATCCAACACCAGTCATCACACTGCGGCGGCAGGGCAAAAGCAGACGAGGGGGCGGCGATGGAAAAGACAGCCGAAACCGTCAGCAGGGACTTCATCAGCGTGCGCATGCGTGCTCCGTCTGGGAAGAACTGCATGCACAGCTTGACCGTGTTGTATCGGCTCGTGAATGAGTCCATTTCGACGAGCCATCGAGACAGGCTGCGCGGTCCGTCAGGACCTGCCATGCCGGGACCGCCACAAGAGATTTGTTCGGCGCAGCGGTTGCCGCGTCCCGTTGGCGCCAGGTGTCATGGCCCTGACGCGCTGAAACAACCGGCGCATTGTCGTCAGACACCCCCATGCCCAGGGGTGTCCGTCGTGCACACCACGGCCCTTCGCCCTGGAAGCCCCGCGCTCAGGCTCCTGCCCGTGCCGTCAGCGCGGCACGCGCCCGGCCCACGAGCCACGCGGCGCCCCGGCCCGCGTCCTTCACGAGCGGTAGCCATGGGGCTGGGCGCCCGCGCAGGCGTCCAGGTCGGAGCCCCCCTGCGTCCGGCAACCGGGCAGGGGACAACGTTCCCACGGGATCCACGTCCAGGGCCCTGCTGGCGGCGGCTGCCTGCCTCCCCACCGCGAGCCTGGGCGAGCGAATCGCTTCCCCTGGACACCGCCCATGCGTATCACTGGCCTCCGTGCGTACCCCCACCGACCGATACCTCCCGCCTCGCGCCGACGCCTCCTCCTCCGTGGCGCCCCAGCGCGGGCGGGTCATCGTCATCGCGCCCACGCGCGCCGCTTGCGAGACCATCGAGCTGGCGCTCGGGCTGGAGCTGCGCACGTACCTGGCGGAGCACCACGGCGAGCGCCTCCGTGAGCTGGCCCGGAGCGGGCAGGGGTTCGGCATCGTCGCGGGCACCGGCACGGGCAAGACGCTCGCCATCCGCCCCATCGCGGAGGAACTGGTGGGCCGCAAGCCCCTGCGGGTGGCGGTGGTCAACCGCGAGCGGGAGGCCACCGCGGAGACGCCGCTCGCGGACGTGGTCATCGTCACCACCGGTATCGCGCGGCGCTGGTTCCAGGGCGGCGTCATCCGGCGCGAGGACACGCTCATCGTGGATGAAATCCACCAGACGTCCGCGGAGCTGGAGCTGTGCCTGGCGCTGGGCAAGCGCGTGGGCTGCCGCTTCATCTGGCTGTCCGCCACCGTGGATCCGGCCTTCTACTCGCGCTACCTCGACAGCGCGGACGTGCTCCAGGTGTCCTCCTTCGACCCGCGCAAGGCGGCCACGGTGGAGGTGGAGCGCCGCCAGCCCCTGTCGTTCCTCGACGACGACTTCCTGCGGGACGTGCAGCGGCGGGGGCGCGGCGTGGGCGTGTTCCTGGCCACGCGCGCAGGGGTGGAGGAGGTGGCGGCCCACGTGCGCGAGAACGAGCCGGACATCCACGCGGCGCACTACCACGGCGGCGAGCCGCTGCGCGCCATCCGCCCCTTCCTGGAGGGCACGGCGCCCCGGCCCTTCGTGCTCGCGATGACGGCGGCGGGGCAGAGCGCGCTCAACGTGCCGGGGCTGGACACGGTCGTCATCGACGACATGCGCTTCACGAACCTGGTGGAGGGTGGCCGCAACATCCTCACCCGCGTGCACCTGGGCAACAACGAGCTCCTGCAGATGGCGGGGCGCGTGCATGGGCGGGTGGAGGGCGGGCGCGTCTTCATCCTGAGCGACCGGTCGCTCCACTTCGCCTCGCTCAAGCCCACCGAGCCCGAGTTCCAGCTCGCGGGCGAGCCGGAGCGCGTGGCGCTCACCGCGGCGGCCCTGGGCGTGCGGGCGGACGAACTGGACCTGCCCGTGCCGCTGGACCGCGACGCCTATCGCCGGGCGCTCGCGAAGCTCCAGGCGCGCAACATCGTGGACGCGGACGGCCGGCTGTCCGACTACGGCCGCGCGGTGGAGGCCCTGCCCGTGGAGCGCCCCTGGGCGGAGCTCATCGTCAACGCGGAGGACGCGCTGCTGCCGTTCCTCGCGGTGTGCAGCTCGGTGGAGTCGCTGCACCGGATGACGCGCGAGGAGCGCAACCTGGAGGGCGTGCTCGTGCCCGGCAGCGACCACCTGACCGCGTACAACCTGTACGCGGAGGCCTTCCAGGAAGCGGGCACGGTGGGGGAGGTGCAGGGGCTGCCGCGCCACGTCTTCGACGCGGAGAAGCTCGCGGCCTGGACGGAGGGGCGCGGGGTGCTGGTGAAGGCCCTGGAGGACGCGGCGCTCGCGATGGCGAGCGTGTACCGGAGCGTGGGGCTGAAGCTGCCCGCGCACATGCCCCTCGCGAACACCCGCGTCTACCAGCGCTTCTGTGACCTGCTCGCGCGCTTCATGCCCTTCGACCTGGTCATCGACGAGCGCACGGCCCGGGGCGAGGTCGCGCGCGTGTCGAAGACGAGCGTGTGCGGCAACCTGGGCGCGGTGACGGGCCCGCTGCGCTACTTCGCCGACCGCAACGGCGACTCGCAGGCCGGCATCGAAGGCACCCAGCTGCCCCAGGCCCTGCTGCGCCGCTACGCCCGCCGTCACTCGGCGGCGCCCGTGTACGACGCGCGCTTCCGCTCGGTCGTGCTCGTGACGAGGGTGGACTTCTTCGGCTTCGCGCTGGAGCAGGAGGTGGAGGTGCTGCGCGCCTGGGGGCCGGAGCTCGCCAGGGCGGCCCGGCACGCGCTCGCTGAGGCGCTGGCGCGAGGCGACGCGCCCCATCCCGCGGTGGACCGTCACCGGGTCGCCATCGCGGAGGTGCGGGAGCTGTGGCGGCGCTCGGGCGGGACCACCGCGCCGCTGGAGTCGCCGGAGCTCACCGCGCTCTACGAGGCGCAGCTGGAGGGCGTGGACACGCTCGACGACTTCAAGGCGCGCCCCCTGCGGCTGGACCTGGACGCGCTCGTGCCGGCCGCGACGCGCCGGGCCCTCCTGGCGCTCCCGGACGCCGTGGAGGTGCGCGACCAGGCGGTCCCGCTCGAGTACGACGTGGAGATGCTGTCCGACGGGGCCCCCCGCGGCGTGGTGCGACTGCACCTGCCAGAGAAGCTCGCCCGGACGTTGGTGGAGGAGGAACTGCCGATGCTCGACCGCCCCCAGCGCTTCAGCGTGGCCCGGGGCCGGCGGGGCGTGCTCCAGGCCCGCTCGCTCCTCGAGCTCCAGGAGCTGCTCGACCGCCCCTGGATGCCGGACGAGATCGCCGAGGTCACACGCGAGCGCCAGCCCCAGGACCGGGAGCGCGGCGCCCCCAGCCGCGGGGGCAACCGCGGCCACCACGGCAAGGCACCCCGGAACGGAGGCCGGCGGGGCGGCGGCAGGCGGCGGCGCTGACGCGTCAGGGCAGGGCGCTCACCACGCGTGGCGGTCCATCCAGCTCCGGACCGCGCGCGCGATGTCCTCCGGCGCGTCTTCCGGCGCATGGTGCCCCGCGCGACCGAGCGGGAGAACCTCGAGGGTCCGCAGGTTGGCGCGCGCCCATTCGACGATGTGCGGCGCGTTGAGGCCGGTCTCTCCGAACGTCAGCAGGAGCGCGGGCTTCGCGGACGGCTGCGCGAGCCACGCGTCATAGCGCTCAATCACCGAGGCGACGTCCGCGGGCTCGCCATCAATGGGGATCTCCCGAGGCCACTGCAGCACCGGACGTCGCGACGCCGGGTCCGGGTACGGGGCTTGATACACGGCCCGGTCACTCTCCGAGAGGCCGTGCTGGACGCCGTTCGCGAAGGACCTCGCGAGGAACGCGTTCTCTTCGAGCACGAGCTTCTCACCGGCCCCAGGGGTCCGCAGGGCGCGGAACAGCTGCTCGCCCTGGGGTGGCCAGTCGCTCCAGTGCATGGGGCGCAGGAACGTCTCGAACACGACCACGCCCCGCACGCGCTCCGGATGCCGCCGCGCCCAATCCAAGGCCAGGACGCCGCCCCAGTCGTAGCCGACGAGCACGACGTCCCGCAGGTCGAGTTCCGCGAACCACGCATCGAGGTACTTCGCGTGGTCCGCGAACCGGTAGGCGATGTCCGGCTTGCCCGAGCTCCCCATCCCGATGAGGTCGGGCGCGAGGCACCGGCCGCGGTCGGCGAGCCCTGGAATGACGTTGCGCCACACGTGCGAGGACGTGGGGTTGCCATGCAGGAACACGATGGGCGCACCGGTCCCGGCCTGGCGGTAGGAGATGAACGAGTCCAGGACAGGAAGCCGTTGAGCCGTGGTCATGGGAGTGCTCCGGGGAGGAAGCGGCGTGGAGGTGTGGCATGCGACGAGCGCGCCCGCGACGAGACAACCGAGCAGTCTGTGCATGCACTCATGATGGGGAAGGGGGAGTCCTGGCTGGTAGTGATGGTTCGTGAGGTCTAGGCTCACCAACCGTGAGCATTTCGATCGCGGCCCTGGACCTCAACCTCCTCCTGGTGCTCCACACCGTCCTCACCGAGCGCAGCGTGGTGCGCGCGGCCGAGCGGCTCCACGTCACGCCGTCCGCCGTCAGCAACAGCCTCGCGCGTCTCCGCTCCGTGCTGGGGGACCCGCTGGTGACGCGCAAGGGCCGCGGCATTGTGCCCACGCCTCGGGCACTCGCGCTCGCCCCCGCCATCGCGCGTGGCCTGCGGGAGCTGGAGTCCGGGCTTCACGAGGCCCCGTTCGAGCCAGCCCGCTGCACGCGCACCTTCACCCTCGCCGTCGCCGATGCGGGTCAGGTCACCTGGGGACCGCGAATCGCGGCCCGGATGGCCGAGGCGCTGCCGAACGCGCGCCTCTCCGTGGTGGGCATCGCTTCGCTCGTCGCGCTCGGCGACCTGACCTCGTCCCAGGTCGACCTGCACATCGGCCTCGCCGGGCGGGGCGCGGGCCTGCACGTCGAGCCGCTGCTGGACGAGCGCACCGTCCTCGTGGCCCGCGAAGGCCACCCCGCGCTTCAGAAGCGCCTGTCACCGCGCGCGCTCGGCACGCTCCGGCACGTGGGCGTGGAGATGGTGCCGGGCAAGGGCTTCCGGGACCTCGTCGGCGCCGCCTACGCACGCGCGGACCTCCGCCGCGAGGTCGTCATCACGGTGCCTTCCTTCCTGACGGCCGCCGCCATCGTGGCCGCGACCGACCTCGTCGCGACGCTGCCGGAGTCACTCGTCGCCGCGCAGGGCGCGCGGCTGGGCGTGCGCGGCGTCAACGCGCCGTTCCCAGCGCACATCGTCAAGCTGGCTATGTGCTGGCATGACCGCACCCACGCCGACCCGGCCGCGCGCTACTTCCGCGAGCTGGTCCGGAGCGCGGTCCTGGCCGGGTGACAGGCATGGGATGCCGGCCCGGGTGTTGGCGTTGGTCAATGTGGAATGGCGGTCATTTCCCAGCGCAGCAGGGCCTGTTGCGGCACGGGCCAACGCTTCTCAGGCTTTAGCCAGAAGAGAAGGTCACAGAAACACGAAACCGAGGGGGGAACATGAGAACAACGTCGATTCGTGAACTGGGGCTGCGGTGTGGCGGATATGTGGTCGGGCTGTCGCTTGCCGTGGTGGGGTTGCCTGGAGTGGCCATCGCCCAGGCGCCTGACACGCTTCCCAATTCCTATGTCCAGCGGAACCTGGTCTCCAACGGGGCCACGGCCGCGGAGCATGCGGATCCCAACCTGGTCAACAGCTGGGGGCTTGCCTTCAACCCGTTTGGCGTCGCCTGGGTGGCCGACAACGGGACGGGGGTTTCAACGCTCTACGACGGGGATGGGAACGCGCAGTCGCTCGTGGTCACCATCCCGGTGCCCACGGGAGCCATGGCTCCCGCGAGCCCCACCGGCGTCGTGTTCAATGGCTCCGAGGGCTTCGTGGTCTCCCAGGGCAGCGCCAGTGGCCCTGCTCGCTTCATCTTCGTCACGGAGCAGGGCGCGGTGGCCGGCTGGTCTCCCAGCGCCGCCGCATCCAACGCCATCCTCACGGTGGACAACTCCGGCAAGGGCGCGATCTACAAAGGGGCCGCCCTGGCGAGCAACGGCACCGCCACCTACCTCTACGCGACCGACTTCCACAACGGGCGGGTGGATGTCTTCGACAACAAGTTCGCGCCCGCCACGCTCAGTGGGAACTTCACGGACCCGAACCTGCCTGCCGGCTTCGCGCCGTTCGGCATCCAGAACATCCACGGCGACCTCTACGTGAGCTATGCGCAGCAGGATGAGAACCGCGAGGACGACGTGCACGGCCCGGGCCTGGGCTACGTCAACGTCTTCGATGCGAACGGGCGGTTGATCCGTCGGCTGATTTCCGCGGGCAACCTGAACGCTCCGTGGGGGATGGCCGTGGCGCCCGCCAGCTTCGGGCGGTTCGCGGGGCGGCTGCTGGTGGGGAACTTCGGCGACGGCACCCTCAACGCCTATGATGTCGCGACGGGAGCCTTCGATGCCCAGCTTCAGGGCACCGACGGGAAGCCGGTCATGATTGACGGCCTGTGGGCGCTCGGCTTCGGCAATGGCGTTCAGAACCAGCCCAGCAACACGCTGTTCTTCACCGCGGGTCCGGCGGATGAGTCCCAGGGCCTCTACGGCCGCCTCGACGTGGCCACCACGGGCGCGACCCGCGTCCCGTTCCGTCCCATGCGCTGAGCCGCGAGCGGTTGGGACCGCGGAGGTCCTTGGAACGCGCCCGGGGAATCATGTCCCGGGCGCGCCTTCGGGGGCGCTCTGGCATTGCACCCGTGGCGGGCTCCATGTGATAGGCGCACCCCTCACCCTGGAGGAGTGATGCCGAAATGGATTGCCTGGCTGTCCTCGTGTCTTGCCTTGCTTGCCACGGGATGCATGCCATTGGAGGCGGAGGACGCGCGGGAGCCGGAGGCCCAGGCGCAGGCCCTGACGGGCACGGAGGCCATCGACTTCGCTTCCGCGAGCACGCTGACGAACACGGATGCGTCCGGCAAGAGCGGCGGGATGGCCGTGCTCAAGACAAACAGCTCGAACTGCACGGTGGGCGCGTACGCCGACTGCTATGCGCAGTACATCGAGTTCAGCCCCAGCTACACGGGCTTCCTGACCTTCAAGCTCTCCAGCCTGACCCAGGCCGCGCCCACCCCCGCGCAAGTCACCCAGCTCCAGGTGCTGACGAAGTACCAGGGGCCCGGGGTGGCCACGTCCTACTACCAGTGGCAGCTCTACCGGTTCACGACCTCCAGCTGGGTCACGCTCGCCAACTCCCAGGGGCGCGGTGACTGGGTGTGGACCCCGGCCCTGACGCTCAACCTGCCCGCCACGGAGGTGGCCGCGAACTTCGTCTCGAGCACCGGTGACATCCGCGCGCGCATCGTCAAGGGCGCGGGCACGGACGCAGCTCAGCTCGACAGCCTCCGGCTCCAGGTGTCCTGGGACATCGGCACGACGTGCACGGCTGAAACCGACGCGGCCTTCTGCTCGCGGCTGGGCGCGAACTGCGGGCAGGTGAGCGGCACCGACAACTGCGGCCAGGCGCGCACGGTCACCAGCTGCGGCACCTGCCAGAGCCCGGACACCTGCGGCGGTGGCGGCACCGCGAACGTCTGTGGCCAGGGTTCGGCCTGCACGGTGGCGGCTTTCCCCAGGGGCACCACCTGGATGTGGGACCTGGAGCACAACGCCATCCCCACGAACCTCAACGCGCAGGTCTACGTCGTGGATCTCTTCAACACCTCCAGCGCGAAGATCCAGGAGTACAAGACCGCCGGGAAGAAGGTCGTCTGCTACTTCAGCGCCGGCACCTACGAGGACTGGCGCGAGGACGCGAGCCAGTTCCCGCAGGACACGTACTGCACGCCCGGGGAGAACTGCGCCCAGTCCGTCCACATCCTGGGGGACTGGTGCACGAGCGGCGGCGGCTGTGAGTGGTGGTTGGATCACCGCAAGCAGGCGGTGCGGACGGTGATGACGTCACGCATGCAGTTGGCGCGGAGCAAGGGCTGCGACGCGGTGGAGCCGGACAACGTCGACGGCTACTCGCACGACGATGAGATCAGCTGCACCGACCAGGCCTGCTGGGGCCTCACGGCGTCCCACCAGCTCGACTACAACCGGTGGCTCGCCACCACCGCCCACTCGCTGTGCCTGGGCATCGCGCTCAAGAACGACGTGGATCAGGTCGCCTCGCTCGCGGACTCCTTCGACTTCGCCATCAACGAGGAGTGCCAGAAGTACAACGAGTGCGGTGCGTACAAGACCTGGTTCACGAACAAGAACAAGGCGGTCTTCAACGCCGAGTACCGCGTGGACTCGGGCGGGGACACCACCAACTGGACGAACTGCACGGGGACGGGGACGACCTGTGCCTGCGGTGAGAGCGGCTTCGTCCAGGGAGACCTGCGCACCCTGGTCTTCAGCACCGCGTCGGTGCGGTATGACAACGTCCAGTTCGCCTGCTGGTAGCGCGGGCGGGCCGGGGCGGTCTTCCCGTCCTGGCCTCCCTGAACGGGCGCGGCACGTCGGCGGCGTGCCGCGTCCCCGAGGCGCTACTTCGACGGCGACGGGTCCACATCCCCGGCGGAGACATCAATCGTCCCGTTGGCGGACCGGGTCTCCCTTCTTACCGGGCCGTCCGAGGTGCTGAAGCTGTAGTCGAAGCAATCCCCCAGCGACACGTTGGGCGGGACGTAGAACACGTAGAAGCAGACGGTATCGCCCCTCTCATCCACCGTCACGGTCTTGGAGGCGAGCCGGAGGGGAGGCTGCAGCGTCAGGTCCGGTGGCGTGAAGCCCTTGGGGAGGAACACCAGGGCGGTGAGCCCGCCGTTCAGCGGGGCCGAGCATTCCGGCACGTTGATGGGTTTCGTGCTGCTGCCGGCGGCGAAGTCGACGACGATGTCCAGCTTGAATGACATGCGGTTCTCCCAATTTGCCCCGGACGCGTCGCGGGGCGCCCGTCCCTCCCATTCAACCGTGATGCCGGGCTGAGCGCCGAGGAGGCCTGTATGACCGCGGCCGCCGCGGTCCCCTCCGGCGACATGTCGGCGGCATGCCGACCCGCTCCTCGCCGGGAGCGCTCTTCGCGTCCGTTCAGGGCTCGCGTCATACTCAGGGCCCTCTTCACGAGGTCCCCCCGCCGATGACCCGCGATGATGAGAAGGAAATCTGGCTCGCCATCGACGAGGGCCTCCTGCCGCGAGAACACGCGGAGGCCCTGCTGGAGGAGGCCCGGCGGCGCCAACGCCGCCCGCTGGAGCTGCTGCGCGAGCGGGGCGTGGTGTCCGAGGAGACGCTCCAGTCACTGCTGAAGGACGGCGCCACCCCGGCAGGGCCCCAGCCCATGGGGGGCTCCCCTGAAGACGAGACCGCCAGCCTCGACGGGCCCCCGGGCCTCCGGGCCCTGGCGCCGCGACAGGCCAGCGCCCCGGCCTTCCCCGTCCCGGGGTGGGAGCGCTACCAGTCCGTGCGGTTCCTGGGACAGGGCGGCATGGGGCGCGTGTTCCTGGCGGTGGATCCCCGGCTGCGCCGCCACGTGGCCCTCAAGTTCGTCCGGGACGACGACGAGGCCCTGACCCGCCGCTTCCTCTCCGAGGCGCGTGCCCAGGCCAAGGTGCGTCACGAACGCGTGTGCCAGGTGTACGAGGTCGGTCACGTCGACGGGAAGGTCTTCATCGCCATGCAGTACATCGACGGTCAGCCGCTGAGCGCCCTGGTGGGCTCGCTCACCGTCGAGCAGAAGGCCCTGGTGATGCGCGAGGCCGCCCTGGGGGTGCACGAGGCCCACCGCGTGGGGCTCATCCACCGGGACATCAAGCCCTCCAACATCATGGTCGAGCGCGCCGAGGACGGCCCGCCCCGGCCCTACGTGATGGACTTCGGCCTGGCGCGAGACTGGAACGAGTCCGTGACGGCCACCGGCGCGGTGCTGGGCACGCCCCACTACATGGCCCCGGAGCAGGCGCGCGGAGAGGTGAGCCGGCTCGACCGCCGCGCGGACGTCTACAGCCTGGGCGCCAGCCTCTACTTCCTCCTCACCGGGCAGGTCCCCATCCCGGGGGCCAACGGCCTGGAGGTGCTCAACAACATCCCCACCACGGAGCCGCGACCGCCGCGGCTGCTGGAGCCGGGCCTGCCGCCGGATCTGGAGGCCGTCACCCTCAAGTGCCTGGAGAAGGACCGCTCCGCCCGGTACGACTCGGCGCGCGCGCTCGCGGAGGACCTGGAGCGCTTCCTCTCCGGCGAGCCCGTGCTGGCGCGCACCGGCTACGGGTATGCCCTGCGCAAGCGGTTGCGCAAGCACCGGCTCCTGGCCTCCGTGAGCGCCGCCGCGCTGGTCGCCGTGTCGGTGGCCCTGGGCTGGGGCGCGCTGGAGCGCCGCGAGGCCGCCGAGCGCGAGCGGATTGCCCAGCGCTTCACCGAGCTGGTCGAGCACCTTGAGGCCATGGTGCGCTACTCCGCGCTCTCCCGTCTGCACGACACCCGCGAGGACCGCAAGGCCCTCCAGGCGCGCATGGCGGAGCTGGAGGCGGAGATTGCCCGCGCCGGGCCACGCGCCCTGGGCCCCGGGCACTACGCGCTGGGGCGCGGCCACCTGGCGCTAGGGGACGAACCGCGGGCCCGCGAGTTGCTCGAGTCCGCTTGGCGTCACGGCTTCCACGAGCCCCGGGCCGCGTACGCGCTCGCCCTCGTGACGGGGCGGCAGTACCAGCAGCAGCTGCTGGAGGCGCAGCGGATCCGCGATCCCCGGCTCCGCGAGGCCTCCACGCGCGACGCGGAGCGCCTGTACCGGGACCCGGCGCTCGCCTGGCTCAAGCAGAGCGAGGGCGCCCAGGTGCCGTCGGTGGAGTACGTGGCCGCGCTGGTTGCCTTCTACGAAGGCCGCTTCGACGAGGCCCTGGCCCTGCTGGAGGGGGCCCGGCTCCGGCTGCCGTGGTTCCATGAGCTGCCCATGCTGCGTGGGGACCTCCTGGAGGCCCGGGCCTTCAAGCGCTGGAACGGAGGGGACCCCGAGGGCGCGCGCACGGACTTCGAGGCCGGCCGGAAGGCCTACGCCGCTGCCGCCGCGGCGGCGGAGAGCGAGCCCGCCGTGTACCGGTCCCTGGCCCGGCTCGAGTCCGATGCGATGGTGATGGAGCTGTATGGGAAGGGGGACGTGATGCCCCCCTACCAGCGGGCCCTGGATGCGCTCTCGCGCTGTCTCACCGTGGTCCCGGAGGACGCCGCGTGCCTGGTGCGGATGACCCGCGTCCATCACCGGCTGGCCGAGCACCTGCTCACCCGGGGAGAGGACGGGACGGAGCCGCTCGCGAAGGCGATGGATACCGCGCAGCGCGCGAGGACGGTGGAGCCCACGCGTTCGGAGGCCACGCTCTACCTGGCGCGGAGCGTCTGGCTCCAGGCGCGCTACCGCATCGAGAAGGGCGAGGACCCCCGCGAGCTGCTCGCGAAGTCCGCCGCGTTGTTCGAGAGCATTCCCGCGGCGGACCGGGACCGGGGCTTCCACGGAGACTACGGCCTCGTCTTCAAGACCTGGGCGGACTACGAGGACCAGGTGGGGGCGGACTCCCAGGGCAGCCGCGACAAGGCCATCCGCGCCTACGAGGCGGCCATCGCGCTCGACGACCGCATCCCCGAGGATTGGATCAACCTGGGCAGCGCGCTCTTCACCCGCGCGTCCCTGCCGCACAACGCGGAGGCGGACGCGGATCTGGAGAAGGCCCTTCACGCGCTCGAGAAGGCCCGGGCCCTCAACCCCGAGCACATGGTGCCGTACTTCTACGCGGGCGAGGTCCACGCGCAGCGGGCCCGCCGGCGAAGGAATCGCGGTGAGGACCCACGCCCCGAGCTGGCGCTCGCCCTGGAGCAGTACCGGCGGGGGATCGCCATCAACCCGAGGATTCCCAACCTCCACAACGGGGTGGGCGGTGTGCTGATGCTCCGGGCCGATGATGCGTGGAACCGGGGCGCGGATCCGCTTCCCGTGCTGGACGAGGCGCGGGCCGCCTATGCGCAGGCCATGGCGGTCGCGCCGGGGCAGGGCTTCGCGTATGCGAACCTGGGCTCGATGCTCGTCCGACGCTGCACCTACATGCTCGCGCGAGGGGAGGATCCCCGCCCGAGCGGGCGCGAGGCGGAGCAGCCGCTGCGGCAGGGCCTGGAGCGGATGCCGGGGGCCGCCTGGCTGCGGGGATTGCTGGGCACGGTGTACGTCATCCAGGCCCGCTTCGAATTGGACCACGGGCGCGATCCCGGGGCCGAACTGACACGCGCCCTGAAGGAGCTGCGCGCCGCGCTGGAGAAGAATCCGCAAGACGCGGAGATGTGGCTCCAGCTGGGCAAGGCGAAAGCGATTGAAGTCCGCTGGAACGAGCAACGCGGGGCGCTGCGGGCCGGAGCACTGGAGGAGGTGGCGACGTCCTTCGAGAAGGCCATCACGCTCTCACCGGACGAGCCGGAGTACCGCCTGGAGGCCGGGCTCTTCTACCGCCACCAGGCGGAGCGGAAGCCGCGCGAGGGCGGGGAGGCCGGCCCGTGGCTCCAGCGAGGGCTGGAGCTGGCGGAGCAGGCCCTGAAGGCCCGTCCTGACTGGCCCGTGGCCCAGGCCCTGCGTGCCAGCTTGCGTCTGGAATGGGCAGACACCGCCAGTGCCGGGGAATCCGAACACTGGCGGCGTCTTGCATTGGAGGAGCTCGCCCAGGCGCTCCAGCGCAATCCGAACCTGGATTACGAATGGGGAGGCGTGCTCACCGCGGCGCGGCGTCCTGGCGTCGGCCCCTGAGCCGTGAACGCCAACCCCGTTCAGGGAAGTCGCGTAACGGCCTGGCGGGTCACGTCATGAACGTAGCGCGCTACGGGACGGGTGTGCCGTCGTCGTTGAAGCCATTGACGATATCGACACCGTCTTGAACCCCCGCCAGCAGCAGGAAGGGCACGGTCATGATGGAGGCTTCCTTGAAGCTGCGTGCTTCGAGCACATCAATGCTCGAGATCGCCCGCTTCTTGACCGTCCCGTCGGGCTTGTCGATGAGGTAAACGGTGTCCGCTGTCTCGTCCGTGGCGAGGAAACTCCCCTCGACGAGGGGGGCGCCCGTATTGGCGCTCGCGATGAGGGGATCCAATGTGGCCGACGAGTGGATCACCGCATTGAACACGCCATTCAGGACGTCAGCGCTTATGATCTGGCGCAGTTGCAAATTGGCGTTGATGAGGTCGTAGTAATAGACGACGTCGGAATCCGTGGGCTTGTAGAGCTTTCCGAGGAGCAGCTGACTGTCGGCACTCATGATGTGTTCCCCCTGGGGTATGGTCTGCGACTTGCGCTGCTTCATGCGGCGCTGTGAACACGGGGCGCAATACCCCGACTGTTCAGGTGCCTTCGATGGGTGTTGCCGAGCCTGAACCCTGCCGGACTTCCCTGAAGCAGGTCAGGGTTTGGAGCTGTTGCTGGAAGGGTCGATGGTCCCGTTGCCCGTCTTCGAGTCAGGCGCACGGCTGTCGGGCGTGATGCTGTGGGGGTTGCCGCTTGACATGACGTTCTCCAGTTCCTACCCGGGAGGATTCCGGGGGTGACGTCTGGCATTTCAAGCAGGATGCCAACCATGCAACCCCCTGCGTCCCATGGGCTTGTCACGCATGGAGTCTGTGAGGCCGGACTCGCGGTGAAGCAGCACGCCTCGCGACATGTCGCCGACGTGCCGCCGTCGGTTCAGGCGTCCTTCGGGACCAGCCCCAGCTCCTTGACGCGCCGGTTCAAGGCCCGTTTGGAGACCTCCAGGCGCCGCACCATCTCATCCAGGTTGCCCCCGCATGCGTGGAAGCAGAGGGTGAGCTCCTCCACGCTCAGGTCGCCGGCCAGGCGGATGCTGGAGCTGCGCTCGATGAGGTCGTAGATGGAGGAGCGGGCGACGCCCAGGTGGTGGGCGGCCTTCTTGACGTCCCAGTCGTGCGCGCGCAGGGCCGCGAGCAGCTCCTCCTCGCCCACCTCCGTGGACTTGCGGCGCGCCGCGGCCTCGGGCTCTGGAGCAGGAGCGGGAGTGGGAGCGGGGGCTCCGGGTAGGGGCGTCCGGTGCGGGGCGGTTTGAGGAAGCCGCAGCTCCTGGGCGAGGCGCGCGTCCAGCTCCAGGAAGGACTGGCCCCGGCTGCCGATGACGAGCTGCTTGGCCACGTTGCGCAGCTGGCGGATGTTCCCCGGCCAGGGATACAGCAGCAGGCGCACCGCCAGCGCCGCCGGCACCCAGGGCGGGGCGTAGGGGTCGCTCGGGGTGAGGAGGTGGGCCTCTCCCAGCGCCTCCAGCTCCTGGCGGGCGAAGTGGAGGAACAGCGGGCCGATGTCCTCCCGGCGCTCGCGCAGGGGCGGGATCCGGAGCTCGTAGCCGGCCAGCCGGTGGAGGAGCGGGGCCCGGAAACGGCCGTCGGCGATCTGCGCTTCCAGGTCCGCGTCCGTGGCGGCCACCAGGCGGACGTCCGTGGCCACGGGCCGGCTGGCCCCCACCGGGTACATCTCCCCGGTCTCCAGCACCCGGAGGAGCATGACCTGCACCTCCGGGGACGCCTCGCCCACCTCGTCGAGGAAGAGGGTGCCTCCCTGGGCGGCGCGGAAGAAGCCCTCGCGGTCGCGCTGGGCGCCGGTGAAGGCGCCCCGGACGCTGCCGAAGAGCTCCGCGGCGGCCAGCTCCTTGGGGATGGCGCCCAGGTTGACGCTGATGAACGGGCCGCCGCGCCGGCTCCGCGCATGGAGGGCCTGGGCGACCAGCTCCTTGCCCGCCCCCGTCTCGCCGCGGATGAGCACGGGCACGTCCACGTCGGCCACGCGCTCGATGTGCCGGCGCAGGCCATGGAGGGCCGCGCTCTGTCCCACCATGCCCAGGGAGGCGGGGGCGTGCGCTTCGGGCGGCGGGGCCAGGTGCAGCAGCAGCACGGTGCGCCCGGAGAACTCGAGCGGGACGCCCCGCGCGAGCTCCTCGGGGCCGAACTCGCGGCCGCCGTGGAGCGGCTCGCCCGCGCAGGTGCAGCGGCCTTCGTCTCCCGGGACGACGCGGACGCCTTCTCCCACCGGCACGAACAGGACGGGCTTGCGGCTCAGGAAGGGGTCGCCCAGCGGCAGCCCCAGCGGCTCACCCGGGCGGGTGAAGTCCGGGGCATTGCGCGAGAGCGCGACCTCCCTCCCGGCGAGGAGGCCCTGGAGCAACAGCCGCTCCCCGATGCGCGCGGCCGTGGGATGCGAGACGAGCGTCAACGCCGGGATGGGGCGCGCGGCGGAGCGCTGTCCCCGCGGCATCGATTCGGCGGCCGTGGAGACATCCGCCGTGGCGACGGGGGCCTGGGGATCGCGAGCACCGGGACGAGGCATTGGCGCGAATGTACCTCACCCACCCGGGGCTGGCATGTCGCGTGCTTATGCCTGACGTCGGAGCGCACGAGACGAAGTCAAGGCGCTCTTGAACAACCCCATACCCTTGCAAGGGTATCCTACCCGGAGAACCAATCCATGGCGACCAATTACCAGATCAGCATCAAGATGAGCGATGAGACCCTCACCGCGCTGACGGACGGCGGGTACTACCTGTATGGCTTCAAGGGCGTGAGCACCGCGATGAAGGGCGGGGCGCCGCTCGTCTGGTTCCAGTCGCAGGCGTACTCCCAGAGCACGGTCATCCAGTGGCAGGAGCAGTACCAGGCCTACACCTCCTCCAACGCCATCATCCCCAACGGTCAGATCTCCGCGAGCGCGGCGTACAACATCGACCTGAAGCAGACCCTGAATGTCACCGGCCAGAGCGGCATCGGGCAGGTCATCCAGGGCGGCACGCCGGGCGCCATCTCCATCGTCAACCAGACGACCCCGCCCAAGCAGTTCACGTGCGGTATCTCGCAGGTGCAGAGCATCGACGACGGCGCGTCCATCAGCACGCCCCTGTGCGCCTTCCCGCTCTACGGCACCGGTGCGGACGTCATGGCTCCCATCGAGCGCTGCCTCCTGATGTTCGCCACGCAGCAGATCAACACCGGCACGGTCATCTACAAGGCCTACAGCCAGGGCATCCTGGCGGATCTGACGGGGGCGCCGCAGCGGGTCATCTCGTTCGACATCAACAACGGCTGGAGCTGGGGCGGCGGCTCGTGGGCCAGCAGCGTCGCGCCCCAGACGGACCTCGTTCCGCTCCTCATCTCCAGCAGCACCGTCACCGCCATCAGCCAGAAGCTCGTGGCGTAGGCAGCGGTCCGAGCCTCGGGTCAGGCACGAGGAAGGGGTCCCATGCAGGAGCGAACTCTCATCCACATGGGGCTCCACCTCGCGGCGCTGGCCGTCCTGATGTGCGGCCCGGACGCGCTGGCGGTTCCGGCCAGCCCCTACCGGGTCACCCTCACGTTGAGCGAAGACACCGTCAGGGGGCTGGCGGAATCCGGCACCTTTCTCTATGGCTTCATGGCCGTCGGCGGCACGGATCAGGCAGCGGTGCCGCTGGTCTGGTTCCAGCTGCGTGACTATTCGCTCACCACGACCCTTTCATGGCAGGAGCAATGGCAGGCCTATGTCTCGCTTCATGCGGCCGCTCCGTCGCCCACGGTCAACGCCAGCGCCGCGTACGGCATCACGCCGGGCCAGACGCTTCAGGTCCAGACGCCCCAAGGCCTTGGGCAGGTCGTCGATGACGGAGTGCAGGGGGCCCTCTCCATCGTGAATCAAACGCAGGCGCCGCTCACCTGCGGCCTCTCCCTGAGGTCAGGGGGCGCCTCCGCTCCCATCGCGGCCTTTCCCCTCTACGGAAACGGGCTCCAGCTCCTGGTCCCCGTGAAGCGGGTGCTCTTGATGTTCTCCACGGTCCCGATCGAGCCGGGGACCCCGCTCCGGCGCTCGTGCGGCCCCGGGGTCCTGATGGATTTCAGCGACGCGCCGACGCGTGAGATCTCATTCGATCTCAATACCGGTTGGGATTTGAGAGGCAAGAGCTGGGCGCGGACGATCCCGGCCGGGTCGGACCTCGTCCCGCTGCTGATTGTCCAAACGGGCCCCCTGAGACCTCGTCAGCGCCCTGTGAAACCCGCTCCCGCCATCGTCCCTGCCCCATCCAAAAAACAATGACGCTCAATCCCCGGCCCGTCCCTCAGTACTCGACGGTCGCGGTGTAGGCGAAGTGGTCGGAGCCGTCCTTCGCCAGGCGCTGGGCGGGGCCGGTGCCGATGCCCACCTTGACGTAGATCTGATCGATGGGCACGCCATCCACGCCCGCCGTGCGCAGGTGGTTCATCCCGGGGATGTCCTGCGACAGCGCGCGGTTGAAGTCACCCACCAGGACGACGGGCAGCCCCCGGCCGAGCAGCTCCGCGACCACCTCGCGCACCACGGCGTTGTGCGTCCGCCAGCGCTCCTGGCGCTCGGGGTGCTCGCCGTTCCAGGCGCCGGAGATGTAGTGGGTGTTGATGAAGGCCAGCTTCGCGCCGGTCGTGAGGTTCTTCAGCACGACCCAGTTCACGAAGCGAGCAGGCGTCACGCCGGCCTCACCGCCGTGCGTGAGGCGCGAACCGTCACCGGTCTTCTCGAACTTGTTCTTGCGCCAGGAGATGGCGATGGAGTTGCGCGCGTCCAGGCGGTCCTCGCCGGGCCGGAAGTGGTTGTAGTTCTCCAGCGCCCCCAGCTTGTTGTGCCCCTCCGCGGTGTCCACCTCCTGCCAGCCGATGACGTCCGCGAGCGGCGTCATGTCCGCCTGCCCGTGCCACGTGTTGTGCGTCGCGACCGTGGTCGTCGTGACGGCGAGCGCCGTTGCCTCCTCCGGAGACGTGGAGGGCAGCAGCCCCAGGGAGAGCAGCAGGCTGAGAACAGCGGAGGACACGAGCTTGAACATGGTTCCCTCGAAGCGTGCGCCAGGCTCTTCCTGGAGCATCAGGGGAAACTAGCAAAATCAGCATTCCAAGAAAATAGAACTTGGAATGTTTCTGTGCGGAGGGCTGGGGCACAGCGCCTACGGGAGGATGAAGTCCTTGGGGCGCAGCGGCTCCGGCTGGGGCTCTCCCAGCGCTTCCAGCAGGTTGATCTCCGCCGTGCGGGCCATCGCGAGCAGCGGCAGGTCATTGGGAGCCTGTCCGAAGGGCTCCTCCAGCTCTTCGCTCAAGAGGTCCAGGCCGAAGAAGGTGTAGGCAATCATTGCCGTGAGCACGGGCGTGAACCAGCCCATGGACTCCGCGAGCCCGAAGGGAAGCATGAGACAGAAGAGGTACGCGGTGCGGTGCAGGAGCACCGTGTATGCGAAGGGCAGGGGCGTGAGGCGGATGCGCTCGCAGGCGGTGAAGACACTCATCATGGCGTGCACCCGTTCGTTCAGGGCACCCCAGGTGATGTCGCTGAGCCGGCCCTCCCGGAGCAGGCGGGCCAGCTCCAGCTGGTGCTCGCGCAGGAGGGCATTCGGGCGGTTTCCGCTGCTCAAGATGCGTGAGCGCTCCGACTCCTGGACATAGCGGCCAATGTCCTCACCAGCGTCGTGCCCCCGGAGGTGCGCGGCGAGTGCGTAGGGGAAGGCGATGGTGCGGTGCACCAGCCGCCGGGCCGCCTGTCGCCCGGTGAGGGGCAGCTCGGCGCGTCCGTCGTCCAGGAGCGCGATGGCCGCGTGGGCGAAGGCGCGCACCTCGATGATGAGCGCGCCCCACTGCTTCCGGCCCTCCCACCAGCGGTCGTAGCAGGCGTTGTTGCGGAACCCGAGGAAGATGGAGAGCGCGATGCCGAGCAGCGACAGGGGCGCCGGCGACGTCACGGGGAGCCGCAGGTAGCCCTGCTTGAGCGTCAGGACGACGAGGGACGCGAGCGCCGCGACGCCCAGCACGTGAGGCAGGACGCGCGGCAGGATGGTGCCGCGCACGACGAAGAGGAGCTTGAAGAAGCCAGGACGGGGACGGACGATCACGAGCGGGGTCTCGTGCACCAAATCCCGGCGGGTCGCAAGGGCTGTGCGGTGCTTCTGGACCCACCTTGCGGGAAGCCGCTGCTTGCCAGGGACGGTGAATATTTTCGCGGGCGGTGCGTGACAAGGAACGGCGGCGACGACGTCTACCGTTCCGACCGCACCCACCTGCTTCCCACCTGGAGTCCCATGAACCGCATCGTCCGTGCCGTGCTCGTCTCGTCCCTGTTCGCTTCCTCCGCCAGCTTCGCGCAGGACGCGGAGTTCAACATGCAGGTGGACGTCGATGACGCGGACATGCCCTCCGCCCGCATCAAGATGAAGACGACGACGAACGTGAATGGCGAGGAGACCACCACCGTGAAGGTGCGCGGCGGCGGCACCCGCATGGACGTCCAGATGACGGGGGGCACGATGGAGACGGAGAGCCATACGGAGACCACCCACACGGAGTCCCGGATGGGGCCCTCCCGGGCGGAGCGCCGCGAGGAGCGCCGGGCGGAGATGCCGTCCTCCGAGCCCTCGTTCCGTGACTGTGGCGTGGGGACGGACGAGGGCTGCACGACGCGGCGGGATGGACAGCTCCCGATGGATGCCAGCACCTGGCGCGGCTTCTACCAGTCGCTCAAGAGCGAGAACAACGAGATCGTCCGCCAGGAGAAGGCGGAGAAGATGCTCAAGCGGGTCTACCTGACCGCGGCGCAGTTCGGCATGGTGCTGGACCTCTTCAAGAATGAGATCACCCGCCTGGAGGTGGCGAAGGTCACCGCGCCCCACGTGGTGGATCCGCAGCACGCGCTGGGCTTCTCCTCCAAGTGGCGGAACTCCATCAGCGGCAGCGAGTACACCGACATCATCACCGAGTAGTCCGAGCGGCCTCGCTCGTCTCGGGTGCATCGCCGCTCTACACTGCCTCCCCTCCAGGAGGCTGAATGCACCCGAAGAGACTTCACCGGTTCCCCGCGCCCACGTGGCTCTCGCTGGCCGCGGGGTTCGTCCTTGCCTGCGCCGCTGGCTGTTCGAGCGATGACGCGGGCGTGGACGTCCCCAACCCGCTGACCAACCCCAAGGACGGGCCTCCCGCCGGCAATCCCAACGCGGAGGCCACGTGCAGCGTGCCCGCCGAGGCCGGGCTCGCGGACGTCTCCCGGCCCACCACCGTGGTCGGGACGGGGACGCCGGCCAGCTGTACCGGCGAGGCCTTCGTCCAGGCCGTGGCGAAGGGTGGGGTCATCACCTTCGACTGCGGTCCGGATCCGGTGACCGTCACGCTCGACAGGACGGCGAAGGTCTTCAACGACAAGGGACCGGACATCGTCATCGACGGCAAGGGGCTGGTGACGCTCAGCGGGGCAGGGAAGCACCGCATCCTGTACATGAACACCTGCGACCAGGCCCAGGTGTGGACGACCTCCCACTGCCAGGACCAGGACCATCCCCGGCTGACGCTCCAGAACCTCACGTTCGTGGATGCCAGCTCCAAGAGCGAGTCGGAGTACGACGGGGGCGGCGCGGTCTGGGTGCGCGGCGGGCGGGTGAAGGTCATCAACTCCCGCTTCTTCAACAACGTGTGCGCGGATGCCGGGCCCGACGTCGGGGGCGGCGCGCTGCGGGTGTTCGACCAGTACGACGACCTGCCTGTCTACGTGGTGAATACGACCTTCGGCGGCAAGGAGGGCTACGGCGGGGTCTGCTCCAACGGCGGCGGCATCAGCAGCATTGGCGTGTCGTGGAACATCATCAACAGCCTCTTCTCCCACAACCGGGCCATCGGCAACGGCGCGAATCCCGCCAGCCCGGGCACGCCCGGTGGGGGCAGCGGTGGGGCCATCTACAACGACGGCAACACGATGACGTTGTCGCTCTGCGGCACGCGCATCGAGCACAACGAGGTCAACGCCCACGGCAGCGCCATCTTCTTCGTGAGCAATGACCACTCGGGCGACATCCGCATCGACCGCTCGGTCATCCAGAACAACCAGGGCGGCTCCTGGTACGTGACCTATCCCCAGATCTCCAACCACGCGGACACCCCCATCCGCGTCACGAACTCCACGATTGAGTGACGGGTGGGATACCGGCGCGGCTCCATTCACGTTAGTCTTTGCCCCGCCGTGCCAGAAGACTGCCAACCCATTCCGGGAGGTCGCCGTGTTTCGTTCCGCGAAGAAGACTGGACAGGTCGTGCTCGCCGTCGCCGCGGGTTTTGTGATGTCGTTTGGTGCGACGCAGGCGGTTTCCAGCCCGGAAGCAACGCCCCTCATGAATGACTGCCAGGCCCGCTGCGAGGCGTCATGCCAGGAGATGGGCGCCCGGACCGGCATCTGTCAATACGACGGGAGCTGCGACTGCTACTACTGAGCCGTCTGGCCTGAGGGGCCGCGCGCATCGACGGCGGCCGCGGCCCGCTGAACCCGGTTGCTCAGAAGAGGTTCCGTCCGGCATGAAGCCAGCAACCATGACGGTCCCTCCACTTGCCGCCGCTGTCCTCGCCTCCCTCCTCGTCGGGTGTGCGGGAGCCACCGCGAACACCCGGGCTGCGCCAGGGAGCACGGTGGACTCCCTCTTCCGCGACTACGACGGCCCGGATCGTCCCGGCGCCAGCGTCGTCGTGATCCATGACGGGCAGGTCGTGCTCCGTCGGGCTTACGGCCTGGCCAGCCTGGAGCGCCGCGAGCCCGCCACGCCCGACAGCCACTACCGGCTCGCCTCGCTCACCAAGCAGTTCACGGCCACGGCCATCCTTCTGCTGGTCCAGGATGGCCGGCTCCGGCTCGATGACCGTGTGGTGGACGTGCTCCCCGGCTTCCCACCCGCCCTGCGGGAGGTCCGCGTCCACCACCTGCTCCAGCACACCTCGGGCCTCTGGGACTACGAGGACTTCGTCCCGGCCACGCAGCCGGTGCAGGTGAAGGACCGGGATGTGCTGGCCCTGCTCTCCGGCGTGGACCGCACGTACTTCCCGCCCGGAACAGCGGTGCGCTACAGCAACTCCGGCTACGCGGTGCTCGCGCTCCTCGTGGAGCAGGTGAGCGGAATGTCGTTCGCGCGGTTCCTGCACGAGCGTGTCTTCGTTCCGAGCGGCATGCGTTCGACCGTGGCGCACGAGGAAGGTGTCTCCCAGGTGCCCCACCGTGCCTATGGGTACGCCGTGGGCCCGAGCGGCTTCGTCCCCAGGGACCAGAGCCCCACCAGTGCCGTCCTGGGGGATGGCGGCATCTACTCGTCCGTGGTGGACCTGGTGGCGTGGGACCGGGCGCTGGATTCGGAGGCGCTGCTCCGCGCGGAAACCCGGAAGCAGGCCTGGACGCCGCCGACGCTTCACGGCACGTCCTCGCGCTACGGCTTCGGCTGGTTCGTCGATGACGACGGAGGGCGGCAGCGGCTGTCACACCACGGTGAGACGTGTGGCTTCACCAACGCCATCGTGAAGTATCCGGAGCAACGTCTCACGGTCATCGTCCTGACGAACCGCGCGGGCGGCGCACCGTGGACGCTGGCCCAGGGCGTCGCGGACCTGTGGCTGCACAGGCCCGCGAAGGACGGGCCGCCCACGAACCGCCCCTGGCCGTTCGAGACCCTGCCCAACGCGCACTGAAGGGGGGCCTTGGGCTGACTTCGGAGCCATGCGCGCATGGCTGGGGGGCTTCGTGGCATTGCCTTGTGGCGCGAGCTGCTTCAACGCCGCGGGTGCGCTCCGCTGTGAAGCAGCGCAGCGGGGCTCGGCCTCCAAGCCTTCGCCTTGAGGAGCCCCAGCCTGGGGGCGTTCAGGGACGCACTGGAGCCCAGAGGGCGCTGTGGGCCTCCGGCGCGTCCGGGGACGCTTCCGCCGTGTAGAAGTAGGCCGCGACGGTGGCTCGACCCCGTCCCTCCGGGCACGCCAGCGCGGAGGGGTGGCCATGCCAATGCGTGTCTCCATGCGCCATCACGACCAGCCGGTCGAGGACCGGAGCGATGCGGGCCTCGCAGCGGGTGAGGTCGGCACTCCACAGCTCCAGGTCTCCGCCCCAGGCCGGGTCCCAGCCCGGGTTCAGGTAGTACAGGACGGTGAGCCGCCGGGTGAGGGCACGGGTGCGATCGCGGTTGAAGTCCGCGTGAAGCGCCAGGTGGCCCCCGGGCAGCGTGAGGTGCAGCCCGGCGCCGCGGAAGTGCGGATCCGCGATGAGGCCCTTGATGCCGGTGAGGGTCTCCAGGAAGTCGAGGAACGACATGCTCGAGAACTCCGAGAGCAGGTGCCGGAGCGCCCCGTGCACCCCTTCGAACGCCTTGCGCTGGAGCTGCCCCAGCCGCGCCGCCTGTTCCGGATGATCCCGCCGCAGCCAGGAGGCCCCGGTCGCGCCCGGAAAGACGCCGGCCAGTCCCGTCGCCAGCCGCTCGCCCAGGAAGCCGTCGATGACGACGTGCGGATGGGGCCGGGCGGTGCCGTAGGTGTCACGATGCGCCAACGCGAGAGGGCGGAGCGCCGTCCGGCTGAGGAAGAAGCTCGGCCCCAGCAACGGACCTTCTTCGAGGGTTGCGACGCTCACGGGACCTCTTCGCTCGGGTTTCCGGCCGTCGATGATGGCATGCGCGCGGAGCGCACGTCTCCTCCGGCCTCACCCGGGGGCGCCGCCTTCGGTCTCGAGGAGCGCAGCGAGGAACAACGCATACGTCAGCTCGGCGACCGGCCGTCGCTCCCGCCGGGCCTGGAGGCGCAGCGCCTTGGGCAGGGAACAGGCCTTGCCCCGTTCACCGTCGCGCAGCTGGACGTAGCCACGCGGGGAGTAGCCCAGCACCTGCCAGCCCATTGCACACAGCGCCCGGCTGAGGTCGTCGGTGAGCTGGTGGTGGATGGCGCGAGCGATGGGGACGGGACGGAAGCGCTCGCTCGACCAGCCTTCCGTGTCCTCGCGCCAGCCGCGCGCGCGCAGGTAGTTCACCTTGCGCGCGAGCGACAGTCCGCCGACGTGACGCTCGAGCTTCATGGGCCCTCATGCCTCGCGCTGCCATATTCCACACACACGCCACCGCCCCCAATCCGATGGGTAGGGCAGGCCCAATTCATTACATGCGGCCTCCACCACAAAGGAGACTCACAATGGCTGACGCCACCCGATTCGCATTCACCCAGCCCAGCTCGCCTGGGGTCGAGTTCATCATCGAGTTGACGGATGACGCGACGATTGCCCATGCGCGGCGAATCCTTTCCGGAGAAGAGAAGAACGAGATTCACGTCCACGGGCGCATCATCAAGCGGACCGTTCCCTACAATCCGAAATTCTCGTTCCACCTCGACCCCATGACCATCCGTTTCTTCCAGATGGCCATCGAGGTATGCGACGCCAACATGGTCTACGTCGAGGACCATCTGGACGAAGCCGGCGGCGCGTTCCTGCCCGGTGGTCACTGGTGCCCGTGGGACTCGAGGCTGACGCGCGAACTGAAGGCGTGAGCGGCGCGCCGCGGCTTGCGCTTCTGCTAAGTCGGGACGAAACGCCCCGGAGGTCTGAAGCGCATGGCCACGAAGAGCCGAGTCCCGGAGACGATCGACGCCTACCTGGCGGACCTGGAAGACCCCAAGGTGAAGAAGACCCTGGGCGCCCTGCGGACGCAGCTCCGGAAGCTGCTCCCCAAGGCCACCGAGTCGATCAGCTACCGGATGCCCACCTTCAAGGTCGACGGGGACGCCGTGGCGGGCTTCGCGTTCTTCAAGACCCACTGCGGCTACTACCCCTTCAGCGGCAGCGTGGTGCCGGCGCTGAAGTCGGAGCTGGACGGGTACGCCACTTCGAAGAGCGGCGTCACCTTCCCGCCAGACCAGCCGCTCCCGGCGAAGCTGGTGAAGACGCTGGTGCAGGCGCGGCTCGCGGAGATCGCCACGCGCGGGAAGATGCCCGCGGCCGCGAAGAAGGGGAATGCGCAGGCCCGAGGCAAGCGGGTGGTGGGCAAGACCGCCACCGCGGGCTTCCAGGTGGGCGTGGTGCGCACGCTGCCCATGACCGCCCCTGCGCTATGGGATTGGGTCACGACCCAGCCGGAGCGCTGGCTGGGCCCGGGCGCGACGCTGACGGCTGAACCGGGCGGGCACTTCGAGGTCCCCAAGCGTCGCGGATCCCCCGGCGTGCGCGGCGAGGTCCGGGTGGTGAAGCCCGGGCAACGCCTGCGCATGACGTGGCAGCCCGACGGCTGGAAGAAGCCGGCGACCTTGCAGCTCACCCTGACGCCGAAGGCGCGGGGCGCCTCCCTCCATGTGCACATGGAGAAGCTCCCGGACGCGGAGGCTCGGGAGGCCATGCGGGAGCGCTGGTCGAAGGTCCTCTCCCAGGCCGTGGACTGAGGGCGTCTGGGATTGCAGAGGCTCAGCGCGCGCGCGCAGGCTGTACCTGCCCCGGAGCGTCCCGGCCCGTGGAGGCCGGGGCCTTCCGGGCGAAGCGCTGGCGGTAGTAGCGCGTCCACAGATTGAGCCCCACCACGCCCACCACCGTGGGCCCCAGGAAGATGGCGAGCTGCAGGCCCTCGACGCCCACGTGCCTGGCGTTCACCACCAGGGCGGCGGTGATGGTGCCGATGCCCGAGGCCACCATGGCGCCCATGTGCTGGAACCACCAGTGCATCCGCTCCTGGGGCGGCCGCATCCAGTACCAGAGCCCGGTGAGGCCGGAGAAGATGCCCACCGGCGCGAAGCCCCACAGCAGCGGCACGCCCATCCGCAAGCCGTACGCCTCGGTGAAGAGCCCCAGGCACAGGAGCAGCGCGGACAGCCCCACGTCCAGCGGGTGCTTGCTCGCCCCCGTGCGCGTCTTCGTCCGCAGCACGCGCACCCCCATGGTCGCGGAGGCCGCGCTCAGCACCGCGATGTAGACGAAGAAGAGGGACATGGGCTGCTCGCGCGGCGCCTGGAGGAAGCGCCATCCGGAGATGATCAACGCGGACAGCGCGGCGGAGATCATCGCGCCCACGTAGACCCAGCCCACGCGCCGGTGCAGGGTGCCTCCCTTGCGCGCCACCAGGGGCAGCCAGAGCGTGACGAATGCGACGACGCCCGAGGCGATGTGGAGCCAACGGGCGAGCAGGTAGAACGACATGGATGCCTCCGGCGTGCTGCGAGTCCGAAAAGCACCGTACGCGCTGTCGCGTGTGCCTCCATCTGGCGGAAGTCATACGGCCCGCATGTGACTTCCGGCACATGGCCCGTCCGCCACGGGTGTCCTAGGGTCTCCCGCCATGCCCGAGCAGTTACCCGTGGCCAGGCCCGACACCACCCATCGCCTGCTGCTCGTCGCAGGCATGCTGACCTGGGCCGTGGTCGGCTTCGCGCACCTGGAGGACCTCGCGCGCGAGCCCGCGCGGTGGACGGCCCCGGACACGCTGCTGTGGGCCGTCGCGCTCCTCGCCTTTGGCGGGGCCTTCTGGCGCCAGGCGCATGAACAAGGCAGGGGAGAGGTGCCGCTGCTCGTCGTGCAGACGGTCGCGGCGCTCGTCTGCCTCGCCACGGGGGAGAGCGGGCTGGACGGCGCGCTGCTCGCCATCACCGCCGGGCAGGTCCCGGAGATCCTCCTCCAGCGCCGGGCGCTGGCGTGGGTGGGGGCCCAGGTGGGAGGCATGTTCTTCGTGTTCGCCGTTCAGTACCCGCCCGTCCAGGCCCTGGTGCAGTCGCTCATCTACACCGGCTTCCAGGGCTTCACCTTCGGCACGGCGCTGGTGATGGTCCGCGAGGCGGAGGCCCGCCGCGAGCTGGCCCGGGTCCACGTGGAGCTGCAGGCCACCCAGGTGTTGCTCGCCAACCGCGAGCGCGAGGGAGAGCGGCTGCGCATCGCCCGCGAGCTGCACGACTCCGTGGGCCACCACCTCACCGCGCTCAGCCTCAACCTGGAGGCCGCCGCGCACACCGCGAAGGACCCCGCCTCCACCGAACACCTGCGCCGCGCCCGCGAGGCGGCCCGCACGCTGCTGTCCGAGGTGCGGGGGACGGTGACGGCGCTGCGCGATGCGCCCATGCCCCTGCTGCCGTCGCTGCGAGCGCTCGCGGAGGGCGTCCCGGGGCTCGCCGTCCACCTGGAGGTCCCCGAGGCGCTCGCCCTGGAGTCCTCCGAGGCGGCGCACTCGCTCTTCCGCTGCGTGCAGGAGGTCCTGACCAATACGCTGCGCCACGCAGGGGCCCACAACCTGTGGATCGCCATCGTGCCCACGGAGGACGGCGGGATGCGGGTACACGCACGGGATGACGGGCGCGGCGCGGCGCGGGTGACGCCGGGCTCGGGGCTCATGGGCATGCGGGAGCGGTTCACCCGGCTGGGCGGCCGCGTGGAATGGCGCTCGGCGGCGGGGCAGGGGCTGGAGCTGGAGGCATGGCTGCCGGCCACGCCGGAGCGCGGGGGGGGCACGTGAACGCCATCCGGCTGGTGCTCGCGGATGATCACGCCCTGGTGCGCCAGGGGCTGCGCAGCCTGCTGGAGCTCACGCCCGACCTGCGGGTGGTGGGGGAGGCCGCCGACGGCGAGGAGGCGCTGCGCAAGGTCGCGGAGTTCAACCCGGACGTGGTGCTGATGGACGTGCGCATGCCGCGCATGACGGGGCTGGAGGCCCTGCGCGCGCTGCGCCGCACGGATCCGGAGCGGCGCGTGGTGCTGCTCACCACCTTCGACGAGGACACCGCGCTCATCGAGGCGCTGCGCGCGGGAGTGCAGGGCTTCCTCCTCAAGGACGTGTCCCTGGAGGAGCTGGCGGAGGCCATCCGGCGCGTGGCCTCCGGACAGACGCTGCTGCCCCCCGGCATCGCGGAGCGCGTGGCGCGAGGCATGGCGGAGCTGCCCCGCGACTTCCCCCACGCGGACCTGCCGGAAGGACTCACCCGCCGCGAGGTGGAGGTGCTGCGCCTCATCGCGCGGGGGCTGAGCAACCGGGAGATCGCCGACGCGCTGGGGACGGCGGAGGGGACGGTGAAGAACCAGACCTCCAGCATCCTCTCCAAGCTGGGCGTGAGGGACCGCACGCGCGCCGTGCTCCGCGCCATGGAGCTGGGCTGTCTCTAGCGCTGCGTCCGTTCGAAGCGGAGGCCACCGAAGCCGAAGCCCGTCACCGGTCCGGTGGCATCCCCGGCTCCTCGCGAAGCCAGGGCGCCTGTTCGTGTCAGCGGGGGCGCTGCTTCAGCGGATGGCGCCGCTGTCGATGCGGGTCTTCCCGAAGATCATCAGGAAGGAGAAGTCCGCCTTCTGGCGGGTCGTGGGGTTCGACACCTCCACGCGGATCTCCCGGTCGCAGCCACCGGCCCGGTTGACCGTCGTCGTCCAACCCGGCACGGCCTCCAGCTTCTCGATGGTGCTGGTGATGCAGGAGCCGCTGGTGCCGCCCGTGGCGGGGATGAAGGTCTTGATGGTGACCGACGCGACCGAACCGGACTGCCCGTCCGGCAGCGTGTAGTTGCCGGCCGCGTACTCCGTCACGAACGTCTGGTTTCCCGCCGCGTCCGTGGTGGAGGAGATCTCACGGGAAAACTCGCCGGGCCCCAGGAGCGCGGCGGTGCGGGTGCCAACCTCCGGTGCCTCCGAGACATCCGCCCCCTCGCCACAACCGGCCAGGAGGGAAAGGGAGACAAGAAGGGGTGCAACGGACTTGAGGCACATGCGCAAGAAGGGCTCTCCAGGAATGGACCACCGCGGTGGCGCGCGGAGGCTGTCATGGGATTGAGGAGCCCATCAACAGACGCCGCGGATTCATACTCCGGAGCCGGGGAGGGGCGCACGGCCGGAGCGTGCGCACCCCACGTCGTTTGAGTTGCCATTGTCCGGCGGTCCACCCGGAGCCACGCGCCCGCGTCAGCGCGTCTTCTGCTGGTACGCCTTCACCAGCGCGTTCATGCGCCGTCCGCTCGGGTCCTCCTTGCGGGGATCGGCGACGACGAGCACCCACTTGCCCGAGACCACCGTGGAGCCGACGGCGTCGCCGACGAGCGCCCAGCCGGCCTCCTCCGCCTTCCGGGCCTGCTCCGCGCCGTCGAAGAGGCACACCGTGGCCTCCAGGCCGCTCACCTTGCCGGCCTGGCACCTGCCGCCGGGCAGCTTCTCGCCGACGTCGGTGAACCCGGAGGGCGACTCACCCGCCGCCTTCCACGCGTCCAGCACGTCGTTCGCGTTGCTGGAGCATCCCGCCAGCAGCAATGCCCCCAGCGCGAAAACCATGCGCCGCATGCTCAGTCCCGCCCCTTGTGTTTGTGCTTCTTGTGCTTGCCGTGGCCATGGTCGTGGCCATGGTGATGATCGTCATCGTCGTCGTCCCGGATGATGATGACCTCGCGGGAGGGCGGAGGCGGCCTGCCACCGACCCTCACGTCCACATCCACGTTCACGCCCACCTGGATGATGGGGCCGTGGTACTGGGGCGGCGGCGCGAAGGTCACCACCGGCCGCGGCACGTTCCAGCCGCGATAGACCGTGTTGACCCGCACGAACTTCGGGTTCTCCCGCCGGTACGCTTCGGGGTACTCGCCCGCGTAGTAGTGGACGTCCTCCTTGTCCACGAACTCCTGGCGCGGCGGCGGCTCGTAGGCATGGTAGTGCGGCCCGTCGTGGTAGCAGTACTCCACCACGTCCACGTCCACGTCGATGTCGACGAGCACGTTGAGCACCACCGGATGGTGCCCGTAGTAGGAGTGCCGGGGACCTTCGTAGCCAAAGGGCGTGGGGTCACCGATGAAGACGTAGACGTTGTCGCGCGTGCGGTAGAGCGTGTCCGCGTACAACGGCGCGGCGGAGTGCACGTGCATCGACTCGAGGTGGCACAGCCCGTCCCCGGGCTGCCCGGTGCGCGGGTGCATTCCCGCGTACCTCCACTGCTTCGCGTCGGCCGCGCTGGCGGCCACGAGCAGCAGTGCCGTGGCCAGCGGGGCCAGATTCTTGTGTGACATGGTGGGGGTCTCCCTGGAGGCGGGCATCCTCCAGCCACTCCCTGACCCGGCACCCCCGGGGGCGATCACATCCGGGCGCGTGGCCCTCATCCACGGTGTCCGCGGAGGTGCTCCACGCGCATCCCGGCGACAGCAGGCGCGAAACATTTCGGTGTCGCGACACTCAGCATCCGGTGGGGTTCGCGGCCTGCGCCATCCGCGTGGCGTCGACTAGGGTCGCGCCGCATGACCCCCCGTCTTCCCCTCGTCTTCCTCGCAGCCTTCCTCGCTGTGTCCAGCGCGGAGGCCCGGCCCTACCGCGCCATGGTGACGCGCACCGCGGCCACCACGAAGAGCGGCAACCTGGAGCTGGGCCTGCGCTACCAGGGCTTCTTCGCGCTGGACCTGGACGCGTCGCAGCCCTACCAGCAGATCTCCCCGAGCCTGCGCTTCGGCATCGTCGACAACCTGGAGGCCAACGTCTACGTGGAGCTGCTGTCGCTGGGGCTTCCTGGCGACGAGGACTTCAAGGTCGCCTTCGGTGACATCCCCCTCGGGTTGCAGTGGACGTTCCTGGAGACGCGCCAGGCGGCGCTGGCGGCCTACGGACGCATCACGCTGCCCACCGGCCCGAGCGACGAGGACGGCATCCTCCCGAGCCTGTCCGACGGCACCTGGGACTACGAGGGCACCCTCGTCGGCGAGCTGCGCGCGGGCAAGGACCTGCGCTTCATGCTCAATGGCAGCTATCTCCACCAGGGCACCCGGGACCGGGGTGCGCTGCCCGAGTTCGATGTCCCGGACGCGGTCCAGCTCGCGCTCGCGGCGACCTACAACCTGGACAACTTCACGATGCTGGGGCTGGAGGTGGTGGGCCGCCTCTACTTCGATGACGTCATCACACCCGTCTGGCGGGACAACGCCGCGCAGGTGGAGATCCTCCCCATGGTGCGCCACGAGGCGTTCCCCGGCCTGGTGCTGGAGGCCGTCGCGGGCGTGGCCGTCACCGAGGACCTGCGGGAGATCTACCAGTTCCGCGTCCTGCTCGGCGCCACCTACGAGTTCGACCTCTCCTCCGGGCCCAAGCTGCCCAAGAGCAAGCAGGACCTGCGTCCGCCGAAAGCCGCGCCCAAGCGCCGCCGTTGAATCAAGAGGACGTCTCGACTTTCGAACCTGCCCCGGCGGGCGCGGCCGGGGCTGAACACTTCGACTGTCCAGACCCGGACGGCCCGGCGCGGGGACCGGGGCGCCGGGGGCACGCGTCCGTCCTTTCCTGGAAGGGCCGCTGTTCCCTGGGGGGCATTGGGACGGTTCAGGGGCGCCCATACCCTTGCGGGCCACATCGACCTGAAGCGAGGCCCCCCGATGTCGAAACCCCGCTGCTCATGCCACTCCCGGATGTTCCATGTGCCGGTCCTGCTGCTCTCCCTGCTGCTCTGCGGCGCGTGCGAGGCCGTGGGCCGGATCGAGACCCCCGAAGTGCAGGCCCTTCCCGTGACTCCGTCCGCTACGCCCCAGGACGAGCCGCTCCCCGCGGCTCCGCCCGCCGTGCCTCCGGCCCCCGCCGGGCTTCGCTCCGTCGCATCCTGGGAGGGGATGTTCGTGCAGGCGTGGGGGCGCGAGCACATGCAGACCTTCCTGCCCTGGAGCAACTCGCGAGACAGCTGGGACTTCTACAACCTCGCCTACGGCCTGGACGCCAACACCGCGATGTACCGGGCGACCGGGAGGCGGGCGTACCTGGACCGGGCCCTGCTCTACGTCAACAACCTCGTGGCCTCCGCGCGCGTCTCCTCGACGCTCCCCAACAGCCAGTTCAGGGACGGGTACCTGGGCTGGTCCTCGGCGCTCTCGTCGCCGTCCGGGCAGGAGGTGCCGCTGTATGAGAGCTATTGCTGGCGCTACGTGACGCGCCTGCTGCGCGTCATCCGTGAGACGCCGGAGCTCTACGGCACCAGCACCTACCGCGCGCAGTACGACCGGCTGCTGGCGTTCAGCGAGAAGAACATCTTCGAGAAGTGGTTCACACGCGGGGCGAATGACCACATCTACCGCAACCGCACGCACATGGCCGCGCACTGGGCCTTCATCGCCATGGACCTGTCGATGATGACCACCGACCCGCAGCGCAGGGACCGCTACCTGGAGGTCTTCGACAACATCCACCACGGCATGCCGAACTTCCCGTCCTCCCTGCGCACGAAGATGGAGCCCAACCCGGACCACCCGACGGCGTGGTTCTGGAATGACAAGTGGGACTCGGACGCGCAGCCCGGCCAGGACGTGGCGCACGCCAACAACGTGCTGGCCTTCATCGTCGAGGCCCACGACGCGGGCATGGAGTGGACGGACGCGGACATCCGCAAGTTCGTCGCGACGCTCAACACCGTCATCTGGCCCGCGCCCAGGGCGTTCGCGGAGTATGTGGATGGCACGGGGGCAGGGGATGGCTGGTTCAACGACGGGCTGATGAAGCTCGGCCGCTACGACGTGAACCTCCAGCGTCGGCTGGAGCAGCATCGCGTCGGGCAGAACAGCCAGTTCTTCGCCAACGGCGCGCTCAACGTGCGGCTGCTGTCCGAACAGGCCTCGCAGTAGGCAGCGCGGCCTGACTCAAGAAGGGGACGCCGGTCCGCGTCGCGCGTGCCGGCGCCCCCTTCGAGCGGAACTCCTGAGGGGCTCAGCGGGCCGTGCGGGCTCCCGGGAACAGGCGGACGCCCAGGGCCGCCAGCGCGGAGACGGTCGCCAGCAGCGTCACCGCCGTCCAGCCCCACCGGGCCAGCACCAGGCTGCCGCTGGCCGCGCCAATGGACATGCCGATGAACATGGTGACGAACAGCACCGCGTTGAGCCGGCTGCGAGCGGCGGGGTCGATGCCGAAGACCAGGGTCTGGTGCGCCACGAGCGTGATCTGCGCCCCCAGGTCGAAGCCGATCGCGCTGGCGCCAATCAGCCACAGGCGGTGATTCGGCTCCAGCCACGGCGCCGCGAACATCGTGGCGAAGGAGACGACGGTCAGGCCGGCGCCCAGCCGTGTCACGACTTCAGGCCCGAAGCGATCCGCGATGCGTCCCGCCACCGGCGCGCCCAGCGCTCCGGCCGCACCCGCAAGACCGAAGGCTCCGGCGGCAGCGCTCCCCAGGTGGAACGGAGCGCCGTGCAGCATCACGGCGAGCGTGGACCAGAACGCGCTGAAGCCAATGGAGATGAGCCCCTGCGCCAGCGCCGCCCGGCGGAGGGCGCCGTGCTTGCGCCACAGGCTGGCGAGCGAGCCGAGCAGGGCGCCGTAGGACAGCGTGTTGGTGGGGCGGAAGCGGGGCAGGCCGCGCCAGGCCGCCACGCCGATGAGCGCCACGCTGGCGGCGGCGACCATGTACATGGCGCGCCAGCCGAAGTGCTCGGCGACCACGCCGCTGATGACGCGGGACAGGAGGATGCCGAGCAGCAGGCCGGTCATCACCGTGCCGACGACCTTGCCACGCTCGTGCTCGGGAGCCAGGGTCGCGGCGGCCGGAACGATGTCCTGCGCCAGGGTCGCCGTCAGGCCGACGGCGAAGCTCACGATGAGCAGCAGCTGGATGCCCGGCGCGATACCGCCCAGCAGCAGCGCCACGCTCAGCAGGGCGGCCTTGGTGAGGATGATGCGGCGCCGGTCGAAGCGGTCGCCCAGCGGCGTCAGCAGCAGGATGCCCAGCGCGTAGCCCAGCTGCGTGAGCATGGGCACCAGGCCCACCGCGGTGTCGGAGGCGCCCAGGGTGCCCCCCATCACCGCGAGCATCGGCTGGCTGTAGTAGATGGATGCCACCGACAGGCCGGCGCTCGCGGCCAGCAGCAGGCGCAGGCCGCTCGACAGGGACGGGCTGGCGGCCACGGGCTGGGACGGACGGCCCCTGGCGTCGGAGACCTTCGCGGCAAGGGGGGCGCTTCCGGCGGTTCCATGTACGGCGCGAATGAAGGACATGATGTTCACCTCGGGTGCTGCGCGACGAGGGAACAGTGCGCCAGAGGGAAGGGGCGCGGTAGACGCGTGGTCCGTACAGCGGTTATACGCTTCACGTATCACCATGCCCCGTCCCTCAAAGCAGGCCCGGTCGCGGGTTCCCGCCTCCGCCACACCCGCCAGCGCCGACCGGCTGGAGCTGATGCAGACCTTCCTCCGCATCGTCGACGCGGGGAGCCTGTCTTCCGCCGCCGCGCAGCTGGGCACCACGCAGCCGACGGTGAGCCGCCGGCTCCAGGCGCTGGAGCGCTCACTGGGGCTGCGGCTGCTGCAGCGCTCCACCCATGCGATGAAGCTCACGGAAGACGGAGCGCGCTGCTACGAACGGGCGAAGGAGTTGCTGGCCAGCTGGGAGCTGTTCGAGGCCGACCTGCGCGGCGCGAGCGACGAACCGGAGGGCACGCTGCGCGTCGTGGTGCCGCACGCGTTCGGGCAGCAGTTGCTGGTGGATCCGCTGACGGAATACCTGCGCCGCCACCCGAGGGTCTCCGTCGAATGGCTGCTGCACGACCGGGGGGTGGACTTCATCGCGGACGGCATCGACTGCGCGATCCACGTCGGCGAGGTGCAGGACCCCAGCGTGGTGGCGATCCGCGTGGCCGAGGTGCCGCGCATCGTCGTGGCCGCGCCCTCCGTGCTGGCGGGCGTGCCGGTGCCGACGCATCCGGACGAGCTGGCGAGGCTGCCCTGGCTGTCATTGCGCACGTTCTATCGCAACGAGCTCTCACTGACCCACGTGGCCACCGGCGAGGTCCAGCCCATCGTCTTCCAGCCTCGCGTGAGCACGGACAGCCTCTACGCGCTCCGCAGCGCCGCGGTGAAGGGCCTGGGCGTCTGCGTGGGCTCGGCCTGGGTGCTCCAGGAGGAACTCCAGCGGGGCCGGCTCCTGCACCTGGTGCCGCAATGGCAGGCCGCGCCTCTGCCCATGTACCTGCTCTATCCGTATGCGCGGTTTCACCCAGCGAGGTTGCGCAGGTTCGTGGCGTTGATGCGGGAGCGGATCCCCGCGGCACTGGCCGTGGCGGTGCGGAGGGGATGAACTGACGGTCGCGGGGGGAGGGGAGGGGACGAGACGCACGGGGCCCGCGGCAGTCCAGTCTCAGCTGTGCTGACGATGACCGTGGCTGTGTAACATGTTTCACGCGACAGCTGCGTTGACACTCACAGGGGGGACCTGCCCCTAAACCTCTTCAAACTTCGTTCCCGTGGCGCCAATGCGCTCAAGTGCGTCGCGGATTTCCTCTCGGACGATCAACGCGATGGGCCAGCCCCAAGCGCGGAACACCTTCGCGTCGCCTACCTGGGCGGCGTTAATCCGCATTCCCCAAATGTCTCGGTACTTTCCAACCTTCTCAGGGCGCCCGTCCTCCGGCGTCCACTTCTGAAGTTCCTCGGTGGCCTTCTCGTCAATGCACTGAATGAGTTGAGTCGCCACGAGAATGAAGAACGGCTCAGGGTGGCCCTCTATCTCCACGGGCAGCGTCTGCACTTCCTCGGGGGCTAGCTCCGTGAGCACGGAAGCCACTCGGGCGTGGACCACCGGGGCCGCGAACGCCGCTTGTGAGAAGTCGAGTGCCCTGCCGGGTACATCCATGGGGAGCTTCAAGCGTCCCAGGTCTGGAAGTTGCTGGCCCCGATAGAACATCCAGGGGTCGTCCACCTCCCGGCCTTGAGCGTCGGTGGGAGTTCCGAGCACCCACCGGCCTGGAATGGTCATGTCGTCGCTCAGGTCGAAGTAGCGCCTTACCATGTGAGCCATTGTCGTAATCCTAGGTGCCGGTGACCAGCTTATTCAGATTGGTGCCCGGAGTGGCAATCTGCTCCCCCAACCGGCTGAGTTCGGCTGTCAGCGCTTCGCGGCATTGCTGCATGGTGCGACACCCCTCCGTTGCGTCAGACAGGCGCCGGAGAATGCGTTGATGGTACGCCTGCGGGTGAGGACCCTTGTGGCCCTTGACGTGGACGATGTTCGCCGGGTCGTCCATCGACATGCCCGCCTTGTCGAAGATCCTCTGGAACTTGGGAGACCACGGACCTTCATTGTTCGTGGCCTTCCACCACTTGTTCGTGGCGATGTGGTGGTCGTGGCCCTCCGCGTCCACCGGGGCGGCAGCCGTCCCCCCCACGGCCCGTGCCGTCATGGCCACCGCATCGGGGGCGAGTGCCACCGTGACGGCCTCGCCCGTCACCGCCACCGCTCCGACTTCGCCCGCGGCGGCAAGGCGGATACCCGCGCGGTCCCCCGCCAGCGCTGCCGCATGGGCTGAACCGGGCAACGTCGGCACCTGCGAGGCGAAGCCCGCGGCCGTGTTCCCGACGGCCACCGTCGCCAGCAGCGCGAAGGCTCGCGCCGCGTTCCTGCCCATCACCTTGCCGTAGCGCTCGCCCGTATCGCGCAGTTCGTCAAACGTCGTGGCCCGGTCCGCACCCTCCACCAGCAGTTTGAAGCCCGCGATCAGCGTCCAGAAGGTGTCCACCCCGAGGTAGACAATGGCTGTCGCCGTCATCACGGCAGCCAGGCCCTTGCTCACTGGCTCGGGCACCGACCAGAGGACCAGATAGAATGTCAGCGTCCACAGCGCCGCCGAGAGCGCCGCGTGCGGGTCGGCCATGCCTTTGAAGGCATCCAGCATCTCTTCCAGGACAACACCTTGAGCCATGGCCATGGCCAGCGCATAGCGCCCGTCTCCGGTGACGATGGGGCTCTCCATCAGCAAATGCAGACAGTCGCCCTTTCGCCCGGTGCGCTCGCACCAACGCAGATATGCCCGCGTCAGTTCCACTTCCGCTGGTGGCATGTCGGAGGCCAGTGCGGCCCCCTCCAGGGGCGTCATCCGCCGAGTGCGCGGATCAAAGAGATACGTGCCGCCTCGGGCGTCCACTCCCATCAGGCGCCGCGCAGCCTGCTGGGGATTGGCCGGAAGCCTCACGCCCCGCACCAGCTTGGCCACGGCTGCTTTGAACTCGCGCCGATCCACCTCCACCGTTCCGGCTTCGTCGCGGTGAGGCGTGAAGACGACTGGCGGCCCCTGGCCTGTTTCCAACCGCACCACGCGCCCTGCGGCACAGCCTGTCAGCCAGACCAGCAGGAGCAGCGCGACAGCGCGATGTACCCTCATCAAGCCCCCCAGCGGGAAAGAGCTTCATCCTTCAGGGCGAGGCAGAACCACGACCAGAACCCTGCGGGTCGGGCCGCCCCGCGCGGCCACCTCGGGACGTGGCATCCGCAAGGTTCGCAGCGGCAGCTGATCCTCTTCAGGTAAGTCCGTGGTGGCGGTTCAAGGCGGCTCGATGCGGGTGGCTGCTTCGCCTTGTCGGACTCCGCATGCCACGCAGGGGCCCGGTGCGAAGGGGCCCTCCAGGCTGTCACCCAGGAGCGCCTGCTCGGAGGGGCACCCTCAGACCAAGGCGGGAGGCCGGAGGAGTCACGACACGCGCGTCATGACCGTTATGGAATTTCGCGGCAGGCTTTGGGGGCTTCACGGCCCTGGTGCTACCTGGCGGCGGGCACGAGTCCGTAGAGGGTGGTGACCTCCTTGGAGCGCGCGGCATGCAGCGGGTCTGCCTTGTCCTTCGCCTTGGAGTGTCGCGCCGGATTGGACTTGCTCCACGCCACCTTCACGCCGCAGCGCTCGAACTGCTCCTCGAGCCACCCGGCCGGACGCAGGCCCAGCAGCACCGCCAGGTCCGAAAGGATGAGCAATCCCTCTCCGCCCGGCGTCAGCGCGGCGGGGAGCCCTTCGAGGAAGCGCCGCAGGAACTGGCTGTCCTCGTCGAACACCGCGCGGTCCACCCGGTTCTTGGGCGGCTCGGGGATCCACGGAGGGTTGCAGACGACGAGGTCCGCCTTGCCCTCCGGGAACAGGTCCGCCTCCGCCACCTGGAAGCGCTGCGAGAGGCCGAGCCGCTCCGCGTTCTCCCTTGCGCACGCCACCGCGCGGGAGTCGCAGTCCGTGGCCTGCGCGAAGGCCGCGCCGCCCTGAAGGAGGAGGAAGGAGAGCACGCCGGTGCCGGTGCCCACGTCGAACACGCGCTTGCCCTTCACGTCCGGGACAGCCGACAGCAGCTCCACGTAGTCGGTGCGCGTGGGCAGGTAGACGCCGTAGTGCGGATGGAGCAGGCCCTTGAGCCCCGGGACCGCCAGCCCCTTGCGCCGCCACTCCGCCGCCCCGAGCATCCCGAGCAGCTGCTTGAGCGGTACGACGCTGAAGTCCGTCGTGGGCTCGCCCCACACCTGCCGGCACGCCTCCGCGACGTCCGGCGCGCGCGCCAGCTCCAGGTGGTAGCCGCGGTCCAGCGCGACGACGATGCGCGACAGCGTCGCGTGCTCCTGCTGCCGCGCGCGGCGCTCTGCCCGGAACGCCTCCAGCGGTGAGCGGGCCTGCCAGGGCTGTTCCAGCCGCCGGCCCAGCGCGCCGAGCAGCTGCTTCGCGTTGTGGAAGTCGCCGGTGTAGCGCAGGAACTCCCCCCGGCGGACGCGCTTGAGCGCGGCGTCGGCGCTGAGCCCGTCGTCCACGGGTGACAGGCGCGTGGGCGCGGGCTCGTCACTCTCCGAGTGCCAGGTGAACGCGGCGTCGGCCGGAAACTCGAAGGTCGCGGCGGCGGGGCGGCGGGGACGGTCCATGGGCCTGGGGTAGCACGTCCTGGCCCCTCCGGCCCCGCGTCTTGCGACGAATTGTTCCGGAGTCAGGACTCCCGGCACAGCCGGTCCACGAACTTCAGCATCGTCGGCAGGCGCGAGGAGCCGTGCATCCGCCGGATGTGCTCCGCGGCGGTCGCGGTCTCCATGCCGATGGCGGTGATGAGTAAGGGCTTCAGGCTCTGGCCGCGCACGATGGGCAGGGCCGGGCCGGTGGTGACATAGGGCGTCTTGGCCACGCCGATGACAGGCACCGCGCGGCAGAGCGCCTCGTACAGGTGGGCGCCCAGGCCCGGCTTGTCCTCCCCGAGCCACACGTAGCCGTCCACGACGATGGCCTCCAGCGGCTCCTGCACCCCGGCCAGCACCCGCAGCAGGTGCGGCAGCTCGCGGCGGTAGAACTGGCCGGGCTCGTAGGGCTCCGCGATGGGGCCCCGCTCCACCAGGTGCCCGGCCTCCTTGGCGTCCGTCCAGCCGCGGAAGAGGACGCACGCGGCCACGGTGACATCAGGGCGGTAGTCCACGTCCACGCAAGCGAGCATCCAGGCCTCCTCGGCGGCCCCCAGGCTACACGCGCCCGCGCTCCTCGCGGTGGACGGCGTCCACACTGTTCTCTGGACACGGGCGGCGCGCTCGGCGGACACCCCGCTGTCCGAGGTGTCCGGTGGCGTGTGGGCGGACGCGGGCGAGCCAAGGGCCGATGCGGGCATCGGCCCTCCAGGAATGGCTCAGGCGATCAGGACCTGGAGCCCCTGGAGGAGGTGCAGCGCGGCGTCGCGCGAGGGCAGCCCCGCTTCCTGGACGAGCACGGCGTCGGGCTCCTCACTCGCGACCCTGCGCTCCAGGTCGTGGAAGGCGTCGCGCCGCGCCTCATGCAATCGCTGGCGCGCGTCGGGAGCGAGGCGCTCGGTCGCCCAGGCCTCCACGGCCCAGGACAGCTCGGCGTGGCGCAGCTCATCCTCGGCGATCCGGCTCAGCGCCTCCCGCACCTGCGCGTCGCGCGCCGTGCGGGCCTGCCACCCGGCCACCAACGCGCCATAGGTCTCCCCGACGCACCCTTCCTTCGCGTTCTCCCACAGCAGGGCCTCCAGCGAGCGCGAGGAGAACGGGGCGACCTCCACCGCGGGCACCGTGGCGCCGTGTCGCCGCGCCAGCGCTCGCGCGGCGCGCGTGTGGCGGACCTCCTCCCCGGCCGAGCGTCGGGCCGCGCGGATCAGCTCGGCGGGAGCACCGTGGGCCTTCAGCTCCTCCGCGAGCCGGAGGAAGGCGGGCACGGAGGCCGCCTCCAACCAGGCCATCCGCGCGAAGTGGCTGCCCAGCGCGCAATGCGCTTCCGCTCGCGCTGCCTGGAGTCCCTCGGGCCGGCGTCCATCGGAGCCGCATCCTGCGGGCACGGTGGTGTAGCAATTCGTGTAGGGCTCCAGGGTCTCACCGCCGTCCGGATGCGTCGTGGGAACGGAGTGGGTCTGGCAGCGATGGGAGGTCAGCTTCGTGCACACCTCCAGGCAGTTGAGGTCGTTCGGGGCTCCCCCATCCGGAAGCCGGTCGTGGGTGTCGTAGCGTCCCTCGTACGCGTCATATGGGATGCAGCCTCCATCATCCTCCTCCGCGCAGCCAATGACAGACAGGACGGGAGCGGCGAACAGCAGGCGTGCCACTGTCTGTCGAAGCAGCAGGTTGCGTGGAAGCAGGCGGTCCTTGTCGTTGGCCATGTGAGTCCCCCTCGAGTGTCTGGCGACTCTACGACGGCAGACGCCATTCCTCTCATGGGTTGTGCGGTCATTGGCTTTCGGAGTCCAGGGCGCGCAGGCGCTGCGTGAGTTGCTCCGCCAGCGTGGGGACCTGGGGCTCCTCCAGGATCGTGAGGTGCGTGCCCGGCACGTGGCAGACCGAGACGCCTCCCGGGAGCCAGGCCCTCCAGCCTTCGTCCTCGGCGCGGGCGGGGTCGCTCGCGCGGACCGCGGCGCGGAAGAGCTCGGCGGGGCCTTCGTAGCGGCTGGCGGGCACGTAGCCCCGGTTGGCCTCTCCCAGCCGTTCGTGGACGGCGAAGAGACGCTCAATCTGTCCCGGCTCCAGTCCTCCCGCGGCGGGCAGGTTCCGCAGCAGCTGGATCATCCGTGACAGCAGGGCTTCGCCCTCCAGGCCTCCCAGTTGCTCCAGCTCGGGGGCCGGGACGTCCTGGACGGGGAGCCCGACCATCTTGCCGAACGCGGCCAGACGGATCAGCGGCGGCGGCTCCGGGTCCGGCTCGCCCGACGGTGCGAGGCTGTCGAGCAGCGCCAGGAACTCCACCGTCTCGCCGAGGGCCTGGAGCTGGCGCGCCAGCTCGTAGACCACCAGGCCACCGAAGGACCAGCCCGCGAGCCGGTAGGGGCCGTGGGGCTGCACGTCGCGCACCTGCTCCAGGTAGAGCCGGGCCAGGGACTCCATGGACGACGGCGGTAGCTCCCCGTCCTCCAGACCGGGCGCGAACACGCCATACACGGGCCGGTCGTTGCCCAGATGGCGCACGAGGTCCGCGTAGCTGAGCACGCCACCGCCACCGCCGTGGACGAGGAACAGCGGCCGGCGCCGCGAGTCCCCCGTGTCGAGCCGCGCCAGGTTGGGGCCCAGGGGGCGGGTTCCCTCGGAGGGGGACAGCAGCGTGGCGAGCCGCTCGACGGTGGATCCCTGGAAGAGCGCGGACAGGGGCAGCGCCCGGCCCGTGCGCTCGCGGAGGAGGGCCATCAAATGCACGGCGAGCAGCGAGTGGCCGCCCAGGTCGAAGAAGTCCGCGTCGGCGCTGACGCGCTCCAGGCGCAGCACCTCCGCGAAGGCTTGTGCGATGAGCCGCTCCAGGGGCGTGCGCGGCGCGACGTACCGGCCGTGGGACGCGGCGACGTCCGGGGCGGGCAGGGCCTTGCGGTCCACCTTGCCGTTGGCGTTGAGGGGCAGGGCCTCCAGCACGACGAAGGCGGAGGGCACCATGTAGCCGGGGAGTTGCTGCTGGAGCTGGACTCGCAGCGTCTCCGACAGGTCTCCGGACGCAGGCGTGGATGGGACGACGTAGGCCACGAGGCGCTTGTCGCCGGGCACGTCCTCGCGGGCCAGCACCAGGGCTTCCGCGACGGCGGGGAGCTGGCGCAGCGCGGCTTCGATCTCTCCGGGTTCGATGCGGAAGCCGCGCAGCTTGAGCTGGAAGTCGGTGCGGCCGAGGAAGTCGAGCGTGCCGTCCGCGCTCCAGCGGGCCTTGTCCCCGGTGCGGTAGAGGCGCTGGCCCGGCGTAGTGGCGAAGGGATGCGGGATGAAGCGCTCGGCGGTGAGGTCGGAGCGGTTCAGGTATCCCCAGGCGAGGCCGTCACCGCCGACGAAGAGCTCGCCGGGGACGCCCACGGGCACCGGGCGCAGGTGCGCGTCGAGCACGTAGGCCGTGGCATGGGAGATGGGGCGGCCAATCGACACGGGGCCGTCCACTCGCGCGTCGGGCTGGAGCGTCAGCGTGGTGGAGAAGGTCGTGTTCTCGGTGGGGCCGTAGCCGTTGACGAGGACGGAGCCCGGACTCATGCGGGAGAGGTGCTGGCGCACGCGCTCCGTGGGCAGCACGTCGCCACCCGCGAGGACCTGGCGGACCTGCGCGAGGGCTTCGCCCTGGTGCAACGTCATCTGCTCGAAGAGGGCGGCGGTGAGCCAAAGCGTCGTCACGCGGTGATGACGAAGCAGGGCCGCGAGTTCCTCGGTGGAGAGGGCATGCGGAGGCGCGAGGACGAGCTTCGCACCATGCAGCAGCGCGCCCCAGATTTCGAGGGTCGAAGCGTCGAAGGCGACGGGGGCGAACTGGAGGAAGACCTCGTCGGGTCCGAAGTCGATGAACGAACTGCCGAGCACCAGCCGGGTGACGCCCCGGTGAGGCACCAGGACACCCTTGGGCCTGCCGGTGGAGCCGGAGGTGAACATCACGTAGGCGAGGCTGTCCGGAGACATGGAGACATCCGGCGCATGCGTGGGCTGACGCGCGAGGAGGGAGGCCTCGCCGTCCAGCAGGAGGGTGCGGCCGGTGAAGGACGGCAGACGCTGCGCCAGTGAGGAGTGGGATAGGAGCAGGGGGCAGGCGCAGTCCTGCAGCAGCAGGGCGAGGCGCTCGCGGGGATGGGCCAGCTCCAGCGGGACGTAGGCGGCACCGGCCTTGAGGATGGCGAGCAGGGCGACGATGAGGTCGAAGGAGCGCTCCAGGCCCACGGCGACGGGAGTGCCCGGCGTGACGCCCAGGCCCATGAGGGCATGGGCGAGCTGGTTGGCGCGCTCATCGAGCTGCCGGTACGTGAGGTGATCCTCACCGGAGATGAGTGCCACGGCATCCGGGGTGCGCCGCGCCTGGGCCTGGAACCGTTCGGGCAGGGTGGCGTCGCGCGGGGCGTGGGTGCGCGTGTCGTTCCAGTCGAGCAGCACCTGACGCTGCTCGTCCTGGGAGAGCATGGACGCGGAAGCGAGCGGCGCCTCCGGATGGGCGACGAGGGCTTCGACGAGGGCGCTGAAGTGCCGAGCCATGCGCTGTGCGGTGGCAGGGGCGAAGAGGTCGGTGTTGTAGCCGAGCGAGCCGTCGAAGCCGTCCGGTGTCTCGAAGAGGAACAGCTCCAGCTCGGCCTTGACGCTGTGGCCTTCCACGTCCAGGGGGCGCAGGGCGAGGCCTGGCAGTTGGACGGCGGGCATGGAGGTATTCTGCAGGGAGAAGAGGGCCTGGAAGAGCGGCGGCCGCGTCAGGTCGCGCTGCGGCCTCAGGTCCTCGACGAGCCGCTCGAAGGGGACGTCCTGGTGGGCATAGGCACCCAGGGCGGCTTCGCGCACCTGCTGGAGCAGCTGGTGGAAGGACGCGCCAGAAGAAACCTGTGAGCGAAGGACGAGCGTGTTGACGAAGAAGCCGATGAGGCTCTCCGTCTCCGCGTGGGTGCGGCCCGCGATGGGTGTGCCGACGCTGATGTCCTCCTGGCCGGAGTAGCGCGAGAGGAGGACCTGGAAGGCCGCCATCAGGAGCATGAACGGAGTGACGCCGCCACTCCGGCCCAGCGACTTGAGAGCATGCGCGAGCGGCAAGGGCAGCCGCAGCGAGACGACGTCGCCGTGGAAGGACTGCACGGCGGGACGCGGGAAATCCGTGGGCAACTCCAGGGGCGCCGCGTCCGCGAGGCGCTGACGCCAGTAGGAGAGCTGGGTCTCCAGGATGTCGCCTTGCAGCCAGGAGCGCTGCCAGAGGGCGTAGTCGGCGTACTGGACGGGTAGCTCGGGCAGGGGCGAGGGCCGGCCGTCGCAGAAGGCCTGGTAGAGCGCGGCCACTTCGCGGACGAGGACGCCACGGGACCAGCCGTCGGAGACGATGTGGTGCAGGGTGAAGACGAGCACGTGCTCGGTGGGAGCGAGCTTCAGCAGCAGCGCGCGCACGAGGGGACCGGAGGCCAGGTCGAAGGGACGCTGGGCTTCGATGGACGCCAGGCGCCGGGCTTCGTCGAGGGCGGACCCGCCCAGGTGGGTGAGGTCCACCGTGGGCAGGGGCAGTTCGCTGGGGGGCGCGATGTGCTGGAAGGGCTGGCCCTGGCGAGAGGGGAAGCGGGTGCGCAGGGCTTCGTGGCGGCGCACCAGCTCGGTGAGGCTCTGGCGCAGGGCCTCGACGTGCAGCTCGCCATCCAGGCGGAGGATGGACGGGACGTTGTAGGTGGACGCACCGGGGACGAGCTGATCAATGAACCACAGGCGCTGCTGCGCGAAGGACAGCGGCAGCTCTCCCGTGCGAGGTGCCGGCACGAGCGGTGGTGCCTTCACGCCGGACGCCTGCTTCCCCGCGTCGTCGATACGACGCGCGAGGTCCGTCAGGAGCGGAGCTTCAAAGACGGCGCGCAGGGGCAGCTCTACTCCGAACGTCGCGCGCACACGGGCCACGAGCTGGGTCGCGAGCAGTGAGTGACCGCCCAGCTCGAAGAACTGGTCCTGTGAGCCCACGCGGGGAAGACGCAGCACCTCTGCCCAGAGGGAAGCGAGCAGCTCCTCCGTGGGAGTGCGAGGCGCCACGTAGTCGGAGCTCGACGCGGAGGCCTCCGGAGCGGGCAGGGCCTTGCGGTCGACCTTGCCGTTGGGGGTGAGGGGCAGGGCCTCCAGGAAGACGAAGGCGGAGGGCACCATGTACTCGGGCAGCCGCTGCTTCAGGCCTTCGCGGAGTGAGGACACGTCCGTGGAGTCCGCGACGACGTAGGCGACGAGGCGGGCCTCGCCGGGAGAGTCCTGGCGGGCCACGACGACGGCTTCGTGCACGGAGGGAAGTGCGCGGAGAACGGTGGCGACTTCACCGGGCTCCACGCGGAAGCCACGCACCTTCACCTGGAAGTCCACGCGGCCGAGGAACTCCACGCGGCCATCGGAGAGCCAGCGCACGCGGTCGCCCGTGCGGTACATGCGAGCGCCGGGCGCAGGGCTGAAGGGGTCCGGCACGTAGCGCTCGGCCGTGAGGTCAGGGCGAGCGAGGTAGCCGCGAGTCACCTGGGCGCCGCCGACGAAGAGCTCGCCCGGGACGCCGAGAGGCGTGGGGCGCAGTGAAGCGTCCAGGACGTAGAGGCGCGAGTGGGCCAAGGGCCAGCCCAGGGGCACGGAAGTCGCGGCGGGCTGTTGCGCGTGGCCGGCGAGCGCACCGCCAGTCGTCCCGGTCAGGGGCACGGCAGTCGAAGCGGGCAGCTGCACACGGCCAGCAAGGACACCGACGGTCGTTTCGGTGGGGCCGTAGTGGTTGTGCACCTCGCAGTCCGGAGCGAGTGCATGGACGGACTGAAGCAGGGCCCAGGTGGAGGACTCACCGCCGAGCACCAGACGCTTGCGAGGCAGGACGTGGCGAGGCACGGGCGCGGTGAGCAATGCGGCCAGGTGCGAGGGCACCACCTTCATGCAGTCGATGGGGTGACGCGCGAAGTAGTCGGCGAGGGCCGCGGGGCTGGAGGCGCACTCCTGGGTGAGGACGTGGAGCAGGCCACCCGTGGTGAGGGCAGGGAAGAGGACGGTGTTGCCCAGGTCGGCGACGAAGGTGGAGACGAGGGCGAAGCTTGCGCAGGACTCCAGGCCAAGGCGCTGCGTCACCGAGTCGACGTAGGTGAAAAGCTGGGAGTGCGCGACGGCGACGCCCTTGGGCCTGCCGGTGGAGCCAGAGGTGAAGAGGACGTAGGCGAGGGCGTCCGGATGCGCCTCAACCGGCGGTGCGTCGGTGTGCAGTCGGGAGAGGGCTGCCGCGTCTTCATCGAGGCGAACGACGTGCGCGGAAGAGGACTCGAAGGCGGAGGCGAAACGGGCCACCGTCACGACGACGGGCGCGGAGACTTCCTGCACCAGGGACTGCAAGCGCAACGCGGGCTGGGCCGGGTCCAGCGGCACGTAGGCACCGCCGGCCTTCCAGACACCCAGCAGGGCGACGACGGTCTCGACGGAGCGCTCCAGGCAGAGGGCAACGCAAGAGTCAGTGCCGACGCCCCGGGAGCGCAGGTGCCAGGCCAGTTGGTTGGCGCGCGCGTCCAACTCTCCATACGTAAGCGCCTGTCCATCGCACGCCACTGCGGGTGCATCCGGATGGAGGGCCGCGCGCTGTTCGAAGAGAGAGTGCACGCTGCGAGGCGGGGGAAGCGGAGCCTCGGTGGAGACGAAGTCCGTGAGAAGCAGCTCCTTCTCGGCCTCGGTCAGCAGCGGCAACTCACTGACGCGCGAGTCGGGCGAAGCGAGGGCGGCCTCCAGCAGGACGCGCAGGTGCTCCACCATGCGGGAGACGGTGGACGACTCGAACAGGTCCGTGCGGTAGCTCAGCGTGCCGGTGAGGCCGTGCGGCGTCTGAGAGAGGGACAGGGTGAGGTCGGACTTGGTGGCCTCGAAGTCGCGCGGGAGAGGCTGGAAGGACAGGCCGGAAAGACTCAACTCCGAGGCCGGCGCGTTCTGCAGCACGAGCATGACCTGGAAGAGAGGCGAGTGACTCAAGCTGCGCTGCGGTTGCAACTCCTCGACGAGCTTCTCGAAGGGCAGGTGCTGGTGCTCGTAAGCCGCCAGGGTGATGTCGCGCACCCGGGCCAGCAGCTGCCGGAACGAAGCCTCCGGCGCGACATGGGAGCGAAGCACGAGGGTGTTGATGAAGAGGCCGATGAGGCCTTCCGTCTCTCCGCGAGTACGGCCTGCGATGGGCGTACCGACGGAGACGTCCTCCTGGCCGGAGTAGCGAGACAGCAGCACCTGGAAGGCCGCCAGCAGTGCCATGAAGGGCGTGACGCCTTCACGCTGGCAGAAGTCCGTGAGCGCATCGGACAGGGGCAGGTGGACGGGCAGGGACGCACCGCGCTGGGACTGCACGGCGGGACGCGGCTTGTCCGTGGGCAGCTCCAGCAGGGCGGGCGCGCCGGTGAGCTGCTGCTTCCAGTACCCCAGCTGCGCCTCCAGCACCTCCCCCTGCAACCACGAGCGCTGCCACACGGCGTAGTCCGCGTATTGGACCGGCAGCTCCGGCAGCGGCGAGGGCCTGCCCTGGACGAAGGCCCCGTAGAGCCCCGCCACTTCTCGCACGAGCACGTCCATGGACCAGCCGTCGGAGACGATGTGGTGCATCGTCAAGAGCAGCACGTGCTCTCGCGAATCGATCCGGATCAGCGAAGCGCGCAGCAGTGGCCCGCGCGCGAGGTCGAACGGACGCACGGCCTCCGCGGCGGCCCGTCCCTGGGCTTCGGCCTCACGTTCGGCCCCGGGCAGCGCGCCCAGGTCCGCCACGCTCAGGTGGAAGTCACCAGCAGGGTGGACCTCCTGGAAGGGCTCCGCGTCACGAACCACGAACGTGGTGCGCAGGGCCTCGTGACGGTGGAGGAGCGCGCGGAAGGCCTGCTCCAGTGCCGACACGTTCAGTTCGCCCTGCACGCGCAGCGCGAACGGGATGTTGTACGTGGCGGTGCCGGGCTCCAGCTGATCAATGAACCACAGCCGCTGCTGGGCGAACGACAGCGGCAGCGGGCCCGTGCGCGGCACGGGGACCAACGGAGGCGGTGCGGGCAGCTCCACCTTCCGCTGGGCGACCAGCGATCGGTACACCTCGCGGGCACGCCGGTGTGCCTCGGCCCAGGTGAGCGTCTCTCCCTCCTGCTCCGCGGCCACGGCCTCCGGTGTGAGCCGGGCCTGGGCCTGGAGCAGCCGGTGCAGACCGGCGTCCTTCGCGGTGGCGGCGGACGGATCGCGCCACGCGTGGAACAGCAGGTGCCGCTCCCCCGCCGTGAGCAGGGGCAGCGCGGGGAGCGGATGATCCGGCCCCGCGAGCGCTCCCTCCAGCAGCACGCGCAGGTGGCCCATCATGCGCTCCGCCGTCGAGGCATCGAACAGGTCGGTGCTGTACTCCAGCAGGCCGCGCAAGCCCTGACCCCGGTCGCTGATGGACAGGACAAGGTCGAACTTCGCCGCGCGGTGCTCGATCTTGAGCGAGCCCATCCGCAGCCCGGGCCCGAGCACCTCCGGCATCGGAGCGTTCTGATACGCGAGCATCACCTGGAAGAGGGGCGCGCGGCCGGCGACGCGCTCGGGCCGCAGCGCTTCCACCAGCTTCTCGAAGGGCACGTCCTGATGGGCGTAGGCGCCCAGCGTCACGTCGCGCACCCGGGCGAGCAGCGCTCGGAAGCTGGGGACCCCGGCGAGCTCCGTGCGCAGGACCAGCGTGTTGACGAAGAAGCCGATGAGCCCCTCCAGCTCCGTGTGCGTGCGGCCGGCGATGGGCGAGCCCACGCTGATGTCCTCCTGGCCGGAGTAGCGCGAGAGCAGCACCTGGAACGCGGCCAGCACCACCATGGAAGGCGTGACGCCCTCCTGGCGGCAGAGGGCCTGGAGCGCCTCCGACAGCTCCCTCGGGAACTGGAAGGCGTGCGCGCCACCCTGGTGCGTCGGCGCGGCCGGGCGCGGGCGATCCGTGGGCAGCTCCAGCGTCCGGGGCGCGCCCTGGAGCCGGGTCCGCCACCAGCCGAGCTGCGCCTCCAGCACCTCGTCTCGCAGCCACCCGCGCTGCCAGAGGGCGAAGTCCGGGTACTGCACGGGGAGCGGTTCGAGCAGCGCGGGACGCCCCTGGACGCGGGCCGTGTACAGCGTCGTCAGTTCCTGGACGAGGACGCCCATGGACCAGCCGTCGGAGATGACGTGGTGCAGGGTGATGAGCAGCGCGTGGCTCGCCTCCTCCATCCGGACGAGGAGCACGCGCCAGAGCGGCCCTGTCGCCAGGTCGAAGGGCCGCGAGGCCTCGTGCTCGACGAGGCGCTGGAGCGCGGCTTCGCGTTCGTTGGCGGGGAGGCTGCTGACGTCCGCCCAGACCGCGGGCAGCGGAGGCTCCGGGGTAATGACCTGGACGGGCTGGTGCCCGTGCTCCTGGAGCGTCGTGCGCAGGGACTCGTGGCGCTGGAGCACGTCGCGCAGGGCACGCGTGAGCGCGGGCACGTCGAGCGGGCCCTCCAACCGCACGGCGGTGGGGAGGTTGTAGTTCGAGCTGTCGGGGTCCAGCTTCGACAGGAACCACAGGCGCTGCTGCGCGAAGGACAGGGGCGTGGGGCCCTGCGTGGTCCGCGCGCGGAGCGGCGGCACGGGCGCAGCGGGCCTCTCCAGGACCAGCGCGTCGATGCGGCGGGCCACCGCCTCCACGGTGGGGCTCGCGAAGAAGTCGGGCAGCGAGAGCTCGACGCCGAAGTGCTGACGCACGCGCGCGAGCACCTGGGTGGCGCTCAGCGAGTGGCCGCCCAGGTCGAAGAAGCTGTCCTCGGCGCCTGGTTCCTCGACGCGGAGCACGCGGCTCCAGAGCGCCGCCAGCTCGCGCTCCGTGTCAGTGCGCGGCGGACGGGTGGGGATGCGGGCCTGCGAGGCTTCGGGAGCGGGCAGGGCCTTGCGGTCCACCTTGCCACTGGGAGTCAGCGGCAGGGCCTCCAGCACCACAAAGGCGGAGGGCACCATGTACTCCGGCAGCTTCTCGTGCAGCCGCGAGCGCAGTGCGCCCACCTCCACTGCTTCACTGCCGATACCGCGCACGACGTAGGCGACGAGCCGCTTGTCACCGGCCGCGTCCTCGCGGGCCACCACCACCGCCTGACGCACGCCGGGCTGCTGCTCCAGCGCGGCTTCAATCTCTCCCAGTTCGATGCGCAGACCGCGCACCTTCACCTGGAAGTCCGCGCGGCCCATGTACTCGATGGCACCGTCCGGCAACCAGCGAGCCACGTCGCCCGTGCGGTACAGCCGCGCGCCGGGCGTGTCGCTGAAGGCATCCGGGATGAAGCGCTCGGCCGTCAGCTCCGGACGTCCCAGGTAGCCACGCCCCACCTGCACGCCGCCGATGAAGAGCTCTCCAGGTACGCCCACGGGCACGGGCTCCATGCGGGAGTCCAGCAGGCGAATCTGGGTATTGGCCACGGGCCGGCCAATGGGCACCGAGCGACGAGACTCCCCAGGCAGGCACTGGTGGAAGGTGACGTCGACGGCGGCCTCGGTGGGGCCATAGAGGTTGTGCAGTCCAGCCCATGGTAGCCGCCGCAGGCAGCGCTCTGCCAGTTCCACCGGGAGGGCCTCACCGCTGCACACCACGCGACGCAGCGACGTGCAGGACTCCAGCCCTGGCTCCTCCAGGAACACCTGGAGCATGGAGGGCACGAAGTGCAGCGTGGTGACGCCGGCCTCTGCGATGAGGCGCGCGAGGTAGGCAGGCTCCTGGTGTCCACCGGGCCTTGCGACGACGAGGCGCGCGCCCGTCATGAGGGGCCAGAAGAACTCCCAGACGGAGACGTCGAAGCTGAAGGGCGTCTTCTGCAGGACGACGTCGTGGGACTGCAGCGCGTACGCGGACTGCATCCACAGCAGGCGATTCACCACGGGGCCATGGGCATTCATGGCGCCCTTGGGACGGCCCGTGGAGCCGGAGGTGAAGATGACGTAGGCCAGACCGTCGGCGGTGGCGCGCGGCGGCGGAGCGTGCCGGGGCTGGCGCGCAATGGCCTCCCACTGCGTGTCCAGGCAGAGCACCCGGGCCTCATGGGCGGGCAGGCGCGAGAGCAGGTGCTCCTGAGCCAAAAGCACCGCAGGGCGCGCGTCCTCCAGCATCCAGGTGAGGCGCTGGGCGGGGTAGGCAGGGTCGAAGGGGACGTAGGCGCCGCCGGCCTTCAGTGTGGCGAGCAAGGCGACGACGAGCTCCAGGGAGCGCTCCAGCAGGAGGCCGACGCGGACCTCGGGCCCTACGCCCTGCGCGATGAGGGCGTGAGCGAGCTGATTGGCCCGCGCGTCCAGCTCCCGGTACGTCAGCGTGCGGCCCTCGAACTCAAGTGCCACCGCATCCGGCGTGCGCTCCACCTGCGCCTCGATGAGGCCATGCAGCGTGGCATCGCGCGGGAAGTCAGTCGCCGTCGCGTTCCAGTCCACCAGCACCTGCCGACGCTCGGCGTCCGTGAGCGGGCGGACGGTGGCGGAGTCGTCGCCCGGTTCCACCGGAGCGGGACGCGCCACTTCGCGCGCCGCGACCTCCTCCAGCGGGAGGAGGGGCACGGACAGCGCGGGGCCTTCACGCCGACGGGAAGGCGTCGGCATGCCCCTGCCTTCAAGGGCCGCGTCGATGCGCGCGGACAGCCCCTCGACGGTGGGCGCGTCGAAGAGGGCGCGCAGCGGCAGCTCCACTCCGAACGCTTCCCGGATGCGGCTGATGGCCTGGGTGGCCAGCAGCGAGTGGCCGCCCAGGTCGAAGAAGCTGTCGGTGGCTCCCACCCGGGTGACGCCCAGGAGCGGACGCCACAGGTCGGCGAGCCGCTCCTCGGTGGCTGTGCGCGGTGGGACGTGTTCGCGGCCGTCGCCGGTGAAGTCCGGCGCGGGCAGGGCCTTGCGATCCACCTTGCCGTTGGCGGTGAGCGGCAGGGCGGGCAGCGCCACGAAGGCCGCGGGCACCATGTACTCGGGCAGGTGCTGCTTCAGGTGCTCCCGCAGCGCGGACACGTCCGGCGCGTCCGCGACGACGTAGGCCACGAGGCGCTTGTCGCCCGGCACGTCCTCGCGCACCAGCACCACCGCCTCCTTCACCGCGGGGGCCGCGCGCAGCACCGCTTCGACCTCGCCTGGCTCGATGCGGAAGCCGCGCACCTTCACCTGCGCGTCGGCGCGACCGACGAACTCCAGCGTGCCCTCCTCGCGCCAGCGCACCACGTCGCCCGTGCGGTACAGCCTTGCACCGGCCTCGCCGGAGAAGGGGTCCGGCACGAAGCGCTCGGCCGTCAGCGCGGGACGCCCCGCGTAGCCGCGCGCCACGCCCACGCCTCCCAGGTACAGCTCTCCGCGCACGCCCACGGGCAACGGCTCGCCGCGCGCGTCCAGCACGTAGGCGCGCACGTTGGCCAGGGGCCTGCCGATGGCGGGCACCCGTCCGTCCGCCACGCAGTCGGTGAGCGTGGCCACCACCGTGGCCTCCGTGGGGCCGTAGGTGTTGATCAGGCGTCGCCCGGAGGCCCAGCTCGCCACCACGTCGGCTGGCAGCGCCTCGCCTCCGGAGATGACGGTGCGCAGCGCGGGCAGCCCGTCCGCGCGGGTGGCCGCCAGCGCCGCGGGCGTGAGGCTGATGACCGTCAGGGCCTCCTCTCGCAGCAACTGCTGGAGTGGTGCGCCCGGCATCAGCTTCTCCATCGGCGCCAGCACCAGCGTCGCGCCGGCGCACAGCGTGGTGAAGATCTCCTCCACCGACAGGTCGAAGCTCAGGTTGGCGAACTGGAGGACGCGGTCGCCCGGGCCAATGCCATACGCCAGCGCCTCGTGCGTGACGAGGTTGGCCACGCTCCGGTGCTCCACCAGGGTGCCCTTGGGTAGGCCGGTGCTGCCGGACGTGTAGAGCAGGTAGGCCAGGTGGCGCGAGGTGACGCCGCTGACCGGTGCGTCGGTGCGCTCACGTGAAAGGGCGTCGCGCTCAGCGTCCAGGCAGAAGGCGGACGTGCGGTGGGGCTCGGGGAAGCGGTCGCGCAGCGCGGCTTGCGTCAACAGCACCCGGGCGCCGCTGTCCTCCAACATGAAGGCGCGTCGCTCGCTCGGCAGGAGCGGATCCACCGGCACCCATGCGCCGCCGGCCTTGAGGATGCCCAGTAGGCCGATGACGACGTCCAGCGAGCGCTCCACGCTCAGGGCCACGCGCACCTCGGGGCCCACACCCCGGCGGCGCAGCGCGTGGGCGACCTGGTTGGCGCGGGCGTCCAGCTCCGCGTACGTGAGGTGCGTTCCCTCGAACGTGGCGGCGCGTGCGTCTGGCGCGCGGCGCACCTGGGCCTCGAAGAGCGAGTGCACGCAGGCCTCGGGGAAGTCCGCGCGCGTGGCGTTCCATTCCACCAGCACCTGCTGGCGCTCGGCCTCCGTCAGCAGCGGGAGCGCGGAGAGCCGGCGCTCGGGGGCGGCCACCAGGGCCTCCACCAGCACGCGCAGGTGGTGCATCAGCCGCCCGGCGGTGGACGCGTCGTAGAAGTCCTGGGCGTACTCCAGGGTCCCCGTGAAGCCTCTCTCCGTCCGGCTGAGCGCCAGCGTCAGGTCGAACTTGGCGGCGCGGCCCCGCGACGGGAGCGCGCGGAACGTCAGCCCCGGGACGGACAGCTCCGCCGGGGGCGTGTTCTGGAGGATGAACATCACCTGGAACAGCGGCGCCTGTTGCAGGTCGCGCATCGGCTGGAGCTGTTCGAAGGGCACGTGCTGGTGCGCGAAGGCGTCCAGCGCGGTGGTGCGCACGCGGGCCAGCAGCTCGCGCACGGTGGGGTCCCCATCCAGGCGGGTGCGCAGGACCAGCGTGTTGAGGAAGTAGCCGATGAGCCCTTCCAGCTCCGCGCGGTTGCGGCCCGCGACGGGCGAACCCACGCTGATGTCGTCCTGGCCGGAGTAGCGCGCCAGGAGCACCTGGAAGGCCGCCAGCAGGAACATGAAGGGCGTGACGCCCTCGCGGCGGCAGAGCGCCTCCACGGCTTCGCTCAGCGCCAGCGGCAGCTCCACGGGGAGCAGCCCCGCCCGGAGCGAGGCATGCGGCGCGCGGGGCCGGTCGGTGGGCAGCTCCAGCGTTCGAGGTGCCCCGTCCAGCTGACGCCGCCACCAGGTGAGCTGCTCCTCCAGCACGTCCCCTTGCAGCCACTGGCGCTGCCAGACGGCGTAGTCCGCGAACTGGAGCGACAGGGGCGGCAGGGACGCGGGCGTGTGGGTGGCGAAGGCGCGGTAGAACTCCACCACCTCGCGCACCATCACGGACATGGACCAGCCGTCGCAGATGATGTGGTGCAGCGTGAGGAGCAGGACGTGCTCCGCGGCATCCAGGGCCAGCAGCGACACGCGCAGCAACGGGCCCGTGGCCAGGTCGAAGGGGCTCGAGGCCTCCGCGTCGGAGCGGCGCTGGGCCTCGGCCTCGCGCGCGTCGGCGGACAGCGAGCGCAGGTCGATGGGCTCCAGCGTCAGGGGGCCGGGCGGCGCGATGACCTGGATGGGGCCCTCGGCGGTCGCGCGGAACGTGGTGCGCAGGGCTTCGTGCCGGTGCACCAGGGCTTCAAGGGCGCGGCGCAGGGCCTCGACGTCCAGCGCGCCGGACAGGCGCAGGGCCAGGGGCATGTTGAACGCCGTGCCGCCGGGGGCCAGCTGGTCGAGCAGCCACACCCGGTGCTGCGAATACGAGGCGGGCAGCGCAGCGGAGGAAGGCGCGCGCTGGAGAGGCGGAGCCGCCGCGAGCTGGCCGGACTGGAGCGCGGCGTCGATGCGCGCCGCGACCTCCGCCAGGGTCGGCCCTTCGAACAGCGCCTGGAGGGGCAGCTCGACACCGAAGGCGGCGCGCAGGCGCGAGACGAGCTGCGTGGCCAGGAGCGAGTGACCGCCCAGCTCGAAGAAGTGGTCGGTGGCGCCCACTCGCGGCACGCGAAGCACCTGGACCCAGAGCGTCGCGAGCTTCTCCTCGGTCGGTGTGCGCGGGGTGACGTAGCCGGCGGTGGAGACCGGAGCCTCCGGCATGGGCAGGGCCTTGCGGTCCACCTTGCCATTGGGCGTGAGCGGGAACGCCTCCAGCGCCATGAAGAGCGACGGCACCAGGTGCTCGGGCAGGTGCTGGCGCGAGAAGTCGCGCAGCGCGGCGGACTCCAGGACACGGCCATCCCGCAGCACCACCCACGCGACGAGCCTACCGTCGCCAGAGGCGTCGAGCCGTGCCCCGGCGACCGCCTGGAGCACGTCCGGGTACCGGACGAGAACGGCCTCCACCTCTCCGGGCTCGATGCGGAAGCCACGCACCTTCACCTGGAAGTCGGTGCGGCCCAGGAAGTCGAGCGTCCCGTCGGAGCGCCACCGCGCGAGGTCGCCCGTGCGGTACATGCGAGCGCCAGGGTCGCCGGAGAAGGCATCCGGCACGAAGCGCTCGGCGGTCAGCTCCGAGCGGGCCAGGTAGCCGCGCACCACGCCCTCACCCGCGATGAAGAGCTCGCCTGGTACGCCCACGGGCACGGGCTGGCCCCGCGGGTCCAGCACATACATCCGCGTGTTAGCGATGGGCGCGCCAATGGAGACGGTGGCGGGCGGTGCGTCGTCGGTGACGGGATGCGTGGAGGACCAGACGGTGGTCTCCGTGGGCCCGTACATGTTGCGCAGTACGGCCGAGGGCAGGGCCTCCCGCAGCTGGAGCGCGAGGGCTCCGGGCAGGGCTTCGCCGCCGACGAGCAGGTGCCGCAGGGCGCCCAGCGACGTCACGGCGTCGGGCGCCAGCACGAGCGAGCGCGCGAAGGCGGGTGTGCACTGCAGGTGGGTGATGGCGTGGCGGCGCAGGACCTGCGCGAGCGGAAGCGCGGCACCGCGCGCCGCGGCCTGTTCGTCGTGGAGGACGACCTGGAAGCCCCGCGTCAGCGTCCAGAGGAGTTCCAGGACATGGATGTCGAAGGAGATGCTGGTGACGGCGAGCCAGGTGCCCGGCGTGGACGTGCCCAGCACGGCGTCCATCGCGTCCAGGAAGTGGGAGAGGGGGCGGTGCGGCACCATGACGCCCTTGGGGCGGCCCGTGCTTCCCGACGTGTAGATGACGTAGGCCAGCGCGCCGGGCATGGCAGTGCCCGGAGCATGCGCGGCCTCGCCGTCGCGCGTCTCCTCGATGAAGACCACGTCGAGCCCGTCGTGCGGAACCGCCTCATGCAGCGACCGCTGGGTGACGAGCACGCGGGCCCTGGAGTCGCGAAGCATCCAGGCCAGCCGGTCCGCGGGGTAGCCCGGATCCAGCGGGAGGTAGGCGCCCCCTGCGTGGAGGATGGCGAGCATCGCCACGACCATGTCCGGCGCGCGGCGAGCGCACAGGGCCACGGGCTCATCCGGGCGCACGCCCAGCACCTGGAGCCGGTGCGACAGGCGCAGGACCCGCTGGTGCAGCTCGCGGTACGTGAGGCGCTCCTCCCCTGCGACGAGGGCGAGCGCGTCCGGCGTGCGGAGCGCCTGGGCCTCGAACAGGGCGGGGACGCTGGCGGCGTCGAAGGGCCGCGCGGTGTCGTTCCACGAGAAGAGCACCTGCTCGCGCTCGTCGGGAGGGAGGAGCGGCAGGTCGTGCACGCGCGTCTGGGGTGCGCGAACGGCGGCCTCCAGCAGCACGCGCAGGTGGCTGACGAGCCGGCGGATGGAGTCCTCGCGGAACAGGGCAGTGCTGTAGGTGACAGAGCCAGCCAGCCCCTGGGGCGAGTGCGTGAACACGAAGCTGAGGTCGAACTTCGCGGCCGTGGCACCGTCCTGGCCAACCGGACGCAGTGTCAGGGCATCAGCCCGTGCGCCTTCCTCCGCGCGAGGCGCGTTCTGGAGCGTGAGCATCACCTGGAAGAGAGGTGAGCGGCTCAGGTCGCGCTGGGGTTGCAGCTCCTCGACGAGTTTCTCGAAGGGAATGTCCTGGTGCGCGTAGGCCCCGAGGGTGGCCTCACGCACGCGGCCCAGCAGCTCCACGAAGGTGGGGCCGTCATCCAGGCGGGAGCGAAGGGCGAGCGTGTTGATGAAGAAGC
>NZ_BTTW01000015.1 GCF_036245865.1 Corallococcus caeni
GCCGTCCAGTGACTTTCGCCGCTTCTTTTCGAAGGGGAGCGGCTTCTACTTCAGCGCCGCGTTCCCTGTCAACCTGCTTGCTGTCAGCTTCCTTCACCGCTTGCCGTCCGTGTGTTGCCTGCCGGACAGCTGCTTCTTCGGTGGGGGGCGGCTTCTATCTCTTCGCCGCGTTCGCTGTCAACCCGCTCGTTGACTGCCCTATTTCCTTGTCGGTCCTGCGCTCTCTTCGAAGTGCCTTCCGCGCCAGTGCGCGGGCTTCGAAGCGAGGGGCGCGGCTTGTACCACCACCGCATCCTGTGTCAACCGCCCTACTGCAGCTTCTGCTCCCGACTGCCGCCGCCACCAGCTCCGCCTCTCATGAGGCGGCAACCCGCTCCAACACCCTCAACGCCCGCTGATCCACTGTCCCGCTGCGGCAACCATCTAAGAATCGGATCGGAGAATGTCAACTTCTCGTCACCGTGACCGCTTCGACCCGCTGTCACCGGAGTGACGCCTGCGTGTCGCCGCGAGGTGTGCGGCTTATCCATCAGGCGATCGGGCGGCGCAAGAAATTTGATGCAGGCCGCCGGCGCAGTGCGACGTCGTGGGGGGAGAACCCGTGGGGCGGGCCGTCCCATTCCCCGGTGGATTTCAGCTCCCGAACCTGAGCTTCGAGAGGTCCACCCTGCCCCGCCGGCACTTCTCCGCGACCACCACCGAACGCAACTCCTGGTAGGCGCGCTCGAAGTCGTCGTTCACCACGATGTAGTCGTAGGACGCGATCCCTCGCTCGATCTCCGAGCGGGCAGCCAGCATCCGGCGACGGATGGTCTCATCCGAGTCCGTCTGGCGGTCCCGAAGGCGGCGCTCCAGTTCCTCCATGGACGGAGGGAGCACGAAGATGAGGACCGCGTCCGGGTGCTTGCGCTTGATGGACTGCCCACCCTGGACGTCGATGTCGAAGATGGCGGTGCCGCGGCGCTTGCGGGCCTCATCCACCACGGACTGCGGGCTGCCGTAGAAGTGGCCGTGTACCTCGGCCCATTCCACGAACTCGCCCTGTTCGATCTTCTCCTGGAAGGCGGCGACCCCCACGAAGTGGTAGTCCACGCCCTCCTGCTCCTTGCCCCGGGGGCGCCGGGTGGTGACGCTGGTGGAGAAGATGCCGTCCGGCATCTCCTTCAGCAGACGGTGCGCGAGGGTGGTCTTTCCGGCCCCGGAAGGGGCGGAGAGGACGAGGAGCACACCAGGCTGGAGTCCAGAGGGTTCGTTCATTCGACGTTCTGCACCTGTTCGCGGATGCGCTCGACTTCGGCCTTCATCGAGACCACGCGCGCGGAGATCTCCGCGTGCTGGCTCTTGGAGCCTGTCGTGTTCACCTCGCGGTGCATCTCCTGCACGAGGAAATCCATGCGCCGGCCCACCGGCTCGGGGCTCGCCATCAGGAGCCGGAACTGCTCGAGGTGCGTCGCGAGCCGGGTCACCTCTTCCGCGATGTCCGTGCGTTCGGCGAACAGGGCGACTTCCTGCGCCAACCGCTGCGGATCCACCGCGACGCCACGCGCGAGCTCCGCCACACGCTCGGTGAGCCGCTGCTGGTAGTCGCTGACCGCTCGCGGTGCGAGCCGGGCAACCTCCTGGCTCCAGCCCTCGATGAGCTTCATCCGGGCGTCCAGGTCCGTGTGGATGGACTCACCCTCGGTGTTCCGCATCGTCTCCAGGGCCCCGAGCGCCTGCTGGAGCGCGGTCTGCGTGGCCTGGGTGGCGGACTCCACGTCCACGCCCTTCTCCTCCAGCCGGATGACGCCCGGCTGGTTGGCCACCTGCGACCAGGCGACCTCCACCGACTGGCCCAGGGCCTCGGCGACCTCCCGATAGGCGCGCGCGTACTCGCGGGCCAGGGCGACATCCACCGTGGGGACGTTGCCCGAGACGGTGGCGGCCTGCCGGCGCACCAAGATCTCCACCGAGCCTCGCGCGAGGCGGTCCTTCACCTGCTTCACGAGCGCGGGCTCCAGCGCGGACAGCTCGCGCGGCAGCCGGACCTTCACTTCACAGAACTTGTGGTTGAGCGAGCGTGCTTCCACGGAGACCTCTTCGTCCCCCACGCGGGCGCGGCCCGAACCAAATCCGGTCATGCTTTTGAGCATCGGGCCGGGTGCTAGGGGCTTTCCGCCCCAAGGTCAAGCCAGCGTCTTGTGTCCATTCCAATTCTGGTAGGGTCCGCCGCGATGGCGTGGCACAAGCGGCTTGAAACGTGGGCGAAGCTGGCACTGACGCTCCTGGCTTCCCTCCTGTTCTGGCGCCCCGGACGTCGGCGCGCTGCCGGAACGCCCCTCCCCTCCCCGCGAAAGGTCCTGCTCGTCCGGCCCGACAACCGCGTGGGCGAGGCCCTTCTCACGACGCCCCTGCTACGGACCCTCAAGGCGCATGTCCATCCGCGTCCGGAGGTGCACGTGCTGGTGCACGCCAAGGTGGCTCGCGTCCTCCAGGGCCACCCTGACGCGGATGCGGTCCTGGCGTTCGACCGGCGCATGCTGTGGCTGGGCCCCCTGGCGCCCGGCGTCCGCGCACTCCGTCGCGCGGGCTACGACACCGTGGTGGATTGCGCCAACTGGAGCGCTCCCTCCGTGACGAGCGCGCTCGTTGCCCGGATGGCGGGGCCGAAGGCGGTCGTCATTGGACCGGGCATCTGGCCGGTGTCTTTGCTGCAGTCCGTGTCCGTGCCTGCCCGTTCCGATACGCGGCACGAGGCCGTTCAGCGAACCCACCTGCTGACGCCCCTGACCCAGGGGGCTGTCGCGCAGGGGCTCTCGTTCCGGGAGCCGGTGGTGAGCGGGGCGTTCCGCGACTACCTCGTGGGGTTCTCCGGGCAGGGTCCTCGGCGGGCGGTCATCAATCCGGGAGGGCGGCTGGGCGAGCGCCGCATCCCGCCCGAGGCATTCGCGGCCGCGGCCCGGGAGCTGATTTCGCTGGGCTATTCGCCTGTCGTGACCTGGGGCCCGGGAGAAGAGGCCCTGGCTCGGACCGTGATCTCCGGCGCTCCGGGGGCGGAGCTGGCTCCCTCGACGAGCATCGATGAGCTTGCGGCCCTCATGCGGAGCGCGGGCCTCACCATCTGCAACAACACCGGACCCATGCACCTGTCGGTCGCCGTGGGCGCGCCCACGCTGGCGTTCTTCCTGCGCATCGACATGGAGCGCTGGGGCCATGCGGTGGCCCCCCACCGGATGGTGGACCTGACGCCCATCGTGGATGGGGCTTCCCGGGCGGGGCTGGAACAGCGCGTGGCCGAGGAGGTCCGGTCGTTCGTCTCGGAGCGGGCCTCGCTCACGGGGTGAGCGGTCGCTCCTGCTCGGACACCATCCTCGGGACGCCGTCTTCCACGGGCCAGGCTCGCAGGCACTTGGGGCACCGGACTTCGGGCGGGGGGCCTTCGTGTTCCTCGAGCGGGCCCTTGCAGTGGGGACAGCCCAGGATGGACCGCAGCAACGGGTCCAGGACCATGGGCTACTTCGCGCCCTCGCGCCCGAGCCGGCGCGCCAGCTCCGTGGTGCTGTGGTCCTTCGGGTCTCCCGCCACCGCGGTCCTGCCTCCGTAGGCCCGGACCTCGTCACCTTCCGGGATGGAGTCCGGCGTGTAGTCCGTCCCCTTCACGTGCACGTCGGGCTTCAGGGCCCGGATGATGGTTCGCACGTTCGGCTCGTCGAAGACGACGACGCGGTCCGTGCAGGCCAGGGCCGCGACCAGCTCCGCGCGCTCCGCTTCCGGAATGTGCGGACGGCCGGGCCCCTTGTAGGCCCGGGTGGAGGCGTCCGAGTTCACTGCCACGACCAGCACGTCCGCCAGCGCCTTCGCGCCCTCCAGGTACCGGACGTGCCCGACGTGCAGCAGGTCGAAGACCCCGTTGGCCAGGGCCACCGTGCGGCCCTGCTCGCGCCAGCGTTCCCGCTCCTCCGCGATGGCGGCGAGGGGACGAAGCTTGTCCAGGGTGTTCATCGTCGGCTCCGCAGCGCTTCGAGGAGTTCTTCGCGGGAGACCGTCGCCGTGCCCGGCTTCTGCACCACCAGGGAGCCCGCCACGTTCGCCAGCCTCGCGGCTTCACCGAAGGACGCTCCGGCCGCGAGTGCCAGCGCGAAGCTCGCGATGACCGTGTCGCCGGCTCCCGTCACGTCCACCGCCGACTTCGCGCCGTGCACGGGGATCAGGTCGACGCCGCCCTTCGCGTCGAAGAGGGCCATGCCGTGCCGGCCTCGGGTCACCAACAACGCCTGGCAGCCCAGCTTGCGGACCGCTTCGCGACCGGCCTCCAGCAGGTCTTCCTTCGTGCGCACCGGCCGACCCGTGAGCGCTTCCAGCTCCGGCTCGTTGGGCTTGCACACCGTGAGGCCCGCGAAGGCCGCGAGCGCGTAGCGGCTGTCCACGCAGACCGGGAGGCCGTCCGCGGCGAGCTTTCTCAGGGCCTCCCGGACCTCGTCGTTGACGACGCCCGCGCCGTAGTCCGAGACCACCACCGCGTCCGCGTCCTTCGCTGCCGCCGTCACCTGCCTGGCGATGGCCTTGCGCATCCGGGGCGGGAGGGGGCCTCGCTGGCCGCGATCCACGCGGAGCATCTGCTGCCTCGTGGTGCTGATGCCGCCCGCGAGGATGCGCGTCTTCGTCTCCGTCTCGATGCTCCGGCTGCTGACCGCGTGCAGCCGGATGTCCGCCGCGCCGAAGAGCTTGCGCAGCGAGCTGCCCATCGCGTCCACGCCCAGCGCGCCCACGGCCGTCACCTGCCCCGACAGCGCGCGGATGTTGGCCGCCACGTTGGCTCCGCCGCCGAGCTTCACCTCCGACGACTCGTACCGGACGATGAGCACCGGGGCCTCGCGGCTCACCCGGTCCGTCTGTCCGTAGAGGTAGTGGTCGGCGACCAGGTCCCCCACCAGCAACACCCGACGGCGCGCGAAGGCGAGTGGCAGGCGCGAGGACGATGCTGCCGGACGTGAAGACGGGACCGCGGGCATGGGCGCGCTTTGTCCCACAGCGTTCCGGACCTCACAAGTCGCGCGTCTCCCCCGGAAGCCCGAGCGCCCGCCTCAGATGCGCTTCGCCCTCCAGGACCTCCACTCCCAGGCGCACCACCCAGGCCTCGAAGCCGGCCGGCAGCCGCACCGCGTCCTTCTCCGTCGTCACGATGCGCGCGCCCTGCTGGCGGGCCCGGGCTTCGACCTGGCGCAGCTCGTCCGCGGAGAAGCGATGGTGATCCGGGAAGAGGGCCGCGTCCCGGACCTCTGCCCCGAGCGTGGTGACGGTCTTCAGGAAGCCTCCGGGCCGGGCCAGCCCCGCCAGGGCCAGGACCGGCTTTCCTTCGAGCGCGTTCGTCGCGTGCTCGGCGCCCGAGGGATCCCACCAGCCGGTGGGCCCGTAGCGCGTCCGGACCCTGGGCGCGGTCACGGCATCGAGCCAGGGATTGGGGGCGGCGTCCCCCGGGGCGGCTCTCAGCCAGAGGAGCGTGGCGCGGCGCAGGGCCGATGGGGGCTCTCTCAATGGGCCTCTTGGGAGCAGCTGGCCGTTGCCCAGGCCCACGGCTTCGTCCACCACCACCAGGTCTTCGTCGCGGTGCAGGCGGCGGTGCTGGAAGCCGTCGTCCAGCAGGACCGTGTCCAGGCCGAAGTCGTCCCGGGCCCGGAGTGCCGCCGCGACCCGATCCGCTCCCACGAAGAGCCTGGCTCCCGGACACCTGCGGGCGAGCAGGAGGGGTTCGTCTCCGGCTTCCGTCACGGCGGGCAGCGGCTCCTTGCCCGCGAAGGTCAGCGGCTCCTGGGATTCGCGCCCGTAGCCTCTCGTGAGGATGCCGACCTTGCGCCCTTCGCGGATCAGCAGCTCCGCGAGATGGAGGACCGCTGGCGTCTTGCCCGTGCCTCCGACGTTGAGGTTTCCGATGGAGAGGACCCGCAGTCCTTCGACGTGCTCGGCTCGCAGCAGGCCCGAGTCGTAGAGGGCGCCCCGGAGGCGGACCGCTCCGCTGTAGGTCCAGGACAACAGCGCGAGCGGCGACAGGAGGGCGCGACGGGTCCAGGGCTCCGGTGCCGGCGGATAGAAGATCCGCTCCAGGGCCGTGGGCGAGCCGGTCATCGCCGGGGCTCCGTGGCCTGCTGGTAGAGGGCCAGGATGTCCCTGGCGATGTGCTCGTTCGTCGGGTGCCGGGTCCCGGCCGTGGATCCGGACAGGGCGGCGGCGTTGACGGCCTCCACCGTGGGCGCTTCCACCCGCGCGTCCGCCAGCTCCGGGAGCGCGCCTTCGTTCACCGCGACCACCCGGACGCCACAGGCCCTGGCCTGGGCCGCGGCCCTCGCGCTCCAGTCGTTTCCCAGGCCGAGGATCCAGACCTCGTCCAGGGCCTGCAGCCACTTCGCGAAGTCCTCGCCCTGCTGGTAGCCCGCGAACTTCACCTGCTCCGTGAGGCCCCGCTCCTTCACCTGCGTCCGGGTCGCTTCGAGCAGGGCCCCATCCCCTACCAGCACGAGACGGGCTTCGGGGCGTTGCTGGTGGAACGCGGCGAAGGCCTCGACGCCGAGCGCGTGACGGCGGCTCTGCTGGAACGTGGAGATCATCCCCACGAGGTGCGTGTCGTCGAGGCCCAGGGTCCGGCGCAGGGCCTTGCGGTCTTCTGGAGGCTTGAACATCGGGTCCACCAGCGCGGGCAGGACCTGGACGGGGCGATGCCTGCCTTCGAGCTTCGACACCAGGTGGCCCGCGGGCACCGTGTAGGCGGCGGCCTCGGGCAGGGAGGCGCGCAGCGAGCGTGGCGCGTGGATGGAGCGGATCCGCACCGATCCCTTCGGCGTTCCCCAGCGGGCCACGAGATGATCATGGGTGAAGTGCGCGTGGACGACGTCCACCGTCCTGCGGCGGAGGGCTCGCAGGTCGCTCCAGAGCTCCCACGGCGGGGACTTCACGGACAACGTCAGGCCCCCTTCGTCCAGGAGGCCCAGTTGCTGGAAGCGGGGGACGGCGGGTTCCTCGGCGGCGATGTCCCGGCGCTTGCGGTCCACGGCCACCGTGACCTCGTGGCCCAGGGCGCGCTGTGCCTGGGCCAGCAGCGCGACGTTCTCTGCCGGGCCGCTCCAGAAGGGGCTCGCGAGCAGGTGCAGGATGCGCATCAGCGCTTCACCAGCGAATGGTAGAGGTCACCGAGCGCCCGGGCTTCGTGCTCGACGCCGCAGCGGCGACGCGCTTCTTCCTCGGCGTTGCGGCCGACCTGCCGGGCCCGTTCCGGTTCACGGGTCAGTTCGTCCAGCAGGTCGCGCAGGCCCTTCACGTCGCCGGGCTCGAAGAAGAAGCCCGTGCGGCCGTGCTCGATGAGGGTGTCCAGGTACGGCAGCTTCGAGGCCACCACGCAGCAGCCGGATGCCATGGCCTCCACGTGCACCAGCGAGTAGCCCTCCGCGTAGGAGGGATGCACCAGGATGCTCAGGCCCTGGTACCAGGGCTCGATGGCGGACTGCTCTCCCGCGAGCAGCACCCGGTCCTCGAGGCCCTCACGCAGCCCGTTCACCCACGCCAGGTCCGGCCCCTTCGCGAGCCCCACCAGCACCGCCTGCCAGTCCGGCCTTTGTGGCAACAGGGGCCTCAGCGCTTCGATGAAGTCGCCCTGCCCCTTCTCCTTGCGGATGCGCCCGATGACGCCGATGCCGTAACGGCCGCCCTGCTTCAACCGCGCCCAGGCCGCGTCGCGGTCCTCCGGTGGACGGAAGCGCGTGAGGTCGATGCCGTGCGAGATCACCGTGGACGGGAGCGCGATGACGTCCGAGATCTGCTGCGTGAGCGACACCAGCGCGTCCGCGCCCCTGGCGAGCCAGCGGGTGAAGCGCGTGGGGGCCACCGACGTGTGCCTCGTGAAGACGAGCTGGACCCTTCCTCCCAGGGCCTTCAGGAGCATCCCCGCAAGCAGCTCGTTGTTCCGGTGCGCGTGCCAGACGATGGGCTCTCGGTGGGAGCGGCGGATCAGCTCTCCCCAGGTGATGCGCGGCAGGGCTTCCGTCAGGCCGGAGCCGATGACCCGCGTCTCGTCTCCCCGGGCCAGCGCGGGCACCACGGACTCCACGTGCCTCGTCACTCCCGTGTAGCGCTTGTGGAAGTGCGGATGGACGATGAGCGTCATCGAGGGGCCCTCCTTAGGCCGGACATGGCCTCCGCGTTGCGCTCGCTGGCTCCGGAGATGCGGCGCACCGTGGCTTGCGCCTGGGCTCCCAGGTGCTGCCGGTGCTCGGGGTTCGCGAGGAGGTCCTCCAGCGCGGCGTACAGGGCCTCTCCGTCCGCCACCTGGATGCCTCCGTTGCCTTGCAGCACCGCGACGCTGTCGCGGAAGTTGTCCATGTGCGGCCCGAACAACACCGGCCTGCCCTGCCCCGCAGGCTCCAGGATGTTCTGACCGCCCCGCTTCGTGAACGAGCCTCCCACGAACACCACCGTCGCCAGACGGTAGGCTCGCGACAGCTCGCCCATCGAGTCCATCACCACCACCGGCGCGCGCTCGGGATTGCCCTGCGAGCGCAGGCCCACGGTCAGGTTCCGCTCCTTCGCCAGGGTCAGGATCCGTTCAGCCCGGTTCAGGTAGCGCGGCGCGATAACGAGGCTCAGCCTGGGCCAGCGCTCCCGTAGACGCTGATACACCTGCAACAGGATTTCTTCCTCGCCCTCGTGCGTGCTTCCCGCGAGCCAGACCGGATCCGTTGGGGACAGGCCGAGCGCGGTTCGCAGGGCTTCGTCCTCGGGGGCGGGCCCTGCCGCCAGGGCGTCGAACTTGGTGTTTCCGGTGGTGAGGACGCGCTCGGTGGGAGCTCCGAGGGCTCGCGCCCTTTCGGATTCCTCGTCCTGCCGCATCAGCAGCAGGTCCATGTCCTTGAGCGGGTTTTCGATGAGGCCGAAGAGCGTCCGGTACTTCCCTACGTTCGCCGGGGAGAAGCGCCCGTTGGTCATCACCACGCTCGCTCCGGACTGCTTCGCGGCGCGGATGAGGTTGGGCCAGACCTCCGTGTACTCGAGGACCAGGAGGTCCGGCTGGAGGGCCCGCACCGCCCGTCGCGTCGCGCCCCAGAGGTCGTAGGGCGCGTAGACGACTCCGTCGATCTGCTTCGCCAGACGGTCCCTTGCCATCGCGTGGCCGCTGTCCGTCATCGTCGAGAGCACGATGCGGCAGCCTGGGAATCGCTGGCGCAGGGGGCCGAACATCGGCGCGAGGGCCAGCAGGTCTCCCGCGCTGGCTCCGTGCAACCACAGCAGCGGGCCTTCTCCCTTCGGGAGGTCTCCCGGTCCGTAGAAGCCCAGCCGCTGCTTCAGCCCGTGGCGCGTCTTCCTGTGCACGCAGAGCACCGGGAACAGGAGCGCGAAGAGGACGTAGGTGGCGACGACGTAGAGCAGGCGCATGGGCGACTTCCCGCGCTCTATCAGATGCCCGGCGGTCTCGGCACCACTCGCACCGGGCTGGGGACCAGCCAGGGCCGCCACTCGTGGCCGAAGAAACGTCCGGGCGCGTGGGCCCAGACCTCCACCTGGACGACTCCGGGCCCTGTCAGCTCAACGTGCTGTCCGTCGGGTTGCAGGCGGCCGTCGCCCCACACCCGGACCTCGACGGTCCCCGGGGTGTGTTCCGGGAGGCGGACCGTCAGCACCGTGCCCACGGGGGCTTCCCGCGTGTTCGCGTCGAAGCCTTCCAGGGCGAAGCCTTCAGGAGCTCCGAGCGCTGGGAAGACGCAGAGGGCCTGGCCGCTCGACAGGGCCCGCGTGACCTGGGCCTCGGCTTCGCGTGCATCCTGGGACAGGGGGGCTGGCAACACGTCCGGCGGGAGTTCCATGCCGAGCGCGTTGAAGATGTCCTCGTACGCGGGCAGGCCGTGCGCGTCGTTGCCACACAGAGCGATCCGCTTTCGCTCGCGCGCCAGCTCCAGGAAGCGCTCCGTGGGGCGCGGCTCGGGGACCGCTAGCAGCATCACGCCGTGGACCGGGTTCACCAGGGAGGCCCCCACCGCGGGCAGGAGCCGGCTCACCGGGCTTCGCAGCGACTGCCTGAAGAAGGTGTCCGCTGAGTACAGCTCGAAGCCCTGGACCTGGTGCGCGGTCGCATCGTCCTTCCAGGGGTTCTTCGTCTGGACCGGATGCGCGAGGACCGCCGTGCCCCCAGCGGCTTCGACCGCGGCCACTGCCTGCTCCGGTGGCCCCCAGGGCTTCACGCCTTCGATGGGGCGCTGCATCCCGAACGCGGCCAGATGACCCGCGCTGGTGGAGATCTCCACTCCGGGGATGAGCAACACGCCGTCCACCCAGGTCGCGGCGGGCGGCTTGAAGTCGTTGTGGTCCGTGAGCACCACGAAGTCCAGGCCGGCTGCCTTCGCCGCCTGGGCGACCTCCGCGGGCGTCCCCTTCCCGTCCGAGCGCGTGGTGTGTACGTGGTACGCGCCGCGGATCCACGGCTTCGCGTTCGGCGCGGGCGCGATTACGGGGTAGTCCGCGAAGCCGGCCGCGAAGGCGAAGAAGCCCGCGACACCCATGAGAAGGAACAGCACACCGAACACGGCGCGGATCGCCAGGGAGAGCGGCTTCCTGGCCGTGCCGGCCTTGCTCACGCCGCTCCCCGCTCGATGGGGCCTGACGTCTGCAGGCGCCACATGGCGGCGTAGCGGCCTTCCTTCAGGAGCAGCTCCGCGTGGCTTCCGCTCTCCACGATGCGGCCTGCCTCCACCACGTGGATGACGTCCGCGCTCGTCACCGTCGACAGCCGGTGGGCGATGACCAGCGCCGTCCGGCCGGGGAGCACCTTCGCCAGCGCGGCCTGCACTTCGCGCTCGTTCTCCGGATCCAGGCTGCTCGTCGCTTCGTCCAGCACCAGCACGGGGGCCTTCGACAACACGGCCCTCGCGATGCACAGGCGCTGACGCTGGCCTCCGCTCAGGATGACGCCCCGCTCGCCGATTCGCGTGTCGTAGCCCTGCGGCAGGCCCTGGATGAAGGCGTCCGCGTTCGCCACCTTCGCCGCGGCTTCCACTTCCTCGCGCGTCGCTTCCGGCCTGGCGTGCCTCAAGTTCTCCAGCACGGTGCCGTGGAAGAGCAGCGGCTCCTGCGTCACCAGCGCGAACTGACTGCGGACGCTCGCCGCCGTGTACGTGTCCGCGTCCACGCCATCCAGGAGGATGCGCCCCTGCTGCGGACGCTCGAAGCGCAGCAGCAGCGACGTCACCGTGCTCTTGCCGCCTCCACTGCCTCCCACCAGCGCCGCCACCTGCCCCACCTTCAGGTCCAGGGTCAGCCCGTCCAGTGCGCGGCGCTCGCCGTAGAAGAAGCGCACGTCCTCCATGCGCAGCGACCCGCGCAGCGCGGGGGCGGGCACCGCATTGGGTGCGTCCTCCACCGGGTGCTTCAGGTCGAGCAGCGCGAAGAGGCGCTCCCCCGCCGCTCCCGCCTGCACCGCGAACTGCGTCACCCGGCCCAGGTCCTTCACCGGCTGGTACACGAGAATGACCGCCGTGAGCAGCGACAGGAGCGCCTCCGGCTCCATCGCCCGCGTCGCCGCCGCGTACCCCAGCGCCCCCGCGAGCGCCGCCGCCGCGAGCACCTCCATCAGCCCTGGCACGCCTCCGCGCGCCCAGGCCGCGCCCACCACCGCCTCCTCGTGCGCCTTCGCGTAGGACTCGAAGCGCGCCAGCTCCGCCTGCTGCCCGTTGAAGGCCTGGATGGTGCGCAGACCTCCCAACCCTTCGTGCAGCTGGCCCGCGAGCTGCCCCAGGTGGGCCTGCCCTTCCCGCGTTCCCTTCAGCACCTTGCGCGTGAGCTTCGACGCCGGCAGCGCCGCCAGCGGGATCACCGCCAGCATCAAGCCGCCCAGCATCGGACTCATCGCCAGCGCGACGCCCGCGAGGACCAGCACCTGGAGGGTGTCTCGCAGGTACGAGCCCACCGTGTACATGGCGGCCATCTCCACGGCCATCACGTCCGAGGAGAAGCGGCTGAGCAGGTCTCCCGTGCGCTCCTTCGACAGCTGCGACGGCGACAGCGCCGTGAGCCGCAGGAACAGGTCGCGCCGCAGGTCCTTCACCACGCGCTGCGCGAACAGGCCCATGAAGTAGAACTGGCCCAGGTACCCCACGCCCTTCACCGCGCCCACGCCCAGCACCAGCACCGGGAAGCCCCAGAGCGCCGCCTCTCGCGGCAGGTCCGCGAGCCACGGCACCCGGTGCGCGCTCGCGAAGCCCTCCTCGCCTCCCGACAACAGGAAGCGCAGCGCCGGGCCCAGCAGGTACGCGTACGCACCCGTGGCGAGCCCCAACACCGCCATGCACGCGAAGGCCAGGACGAGGATTCCCGCGTGCGGCTTCGCGTAGCGCAAGAGCCGCCAGAGCGCGTGATGCATGACTACTTCACCACCTTCTGCAACGCCGCCCTCGCGAGCACCGAATACGGGTTCAGCTCCAGCACCTTCATCAGCTTCTTTCGCGCGAGCGGCGCGTCGTCCAGGTCAATCTCGATGATGGCCGCGATGATCTGCGCCCGCTCCAGGTACGGATCCAACGTCAGGGCCTGCTTGAGCACCTTGCGCGCCGCGAGCGCCCGCTGCATCAGCGACCCGGGCGAGCCCCGGTACTTCGCCCAGGCGAGGTACGAGTAGTACTCGGGCTCGCTGCCGTTGAGCGACACCGCCTCCTCGAAGCCCTGGATGGCCGCCTTGTAGTCGCCCCGCTTCATCGCGGACTCGCCCCGGCGCAACGCGAGCTCCGCGTCCACGTTGATGGCGGTCGCCCGGCCCACGACCTCCTGCCGGCTGAGGAAGTACTGGAGATAGGCGCGGCGCTTCTCGTCCACGCTCAGCACGCGGTACGCCGCGGACAGCTTCTCCTGCACCTGCTCCAGGAGGTCTTGCAGGTCGGAGATGTCGAACTCCGCGTAGGTGTCCGGGTGAAAGCGCATCGCCGTCTCGTGGTACGCGCGCTCCACCGCCTCCTTGTCCGCCGCGAGGTCCAGCCCCAGCCCGCCGAAGTAGCTGCGCGTGATGATGCGCACCGCTTCCTCGCGCACCGACGCCGCCGTCTCCGGAGGCAGGCTCTTGCGCTTGCGCGGCGCGATGACGTCCGGCGCCGCCGCCGCGCTCAGCACGTCCGTTCCCGTCGCCACCGGCGTCGCGGAGAACGTCACCCCGCCCGTCAGCTTGAGGAACCACAGCAGCGTGTACGCCGCGCGCAGCTCCGCGCGCCCGTGGGCCAAGAGGTCCTTGAGCACGATGCGGCCGTTCACCTGCATCGCCAGCTTGAGGTCCTCCGTGTCCAGCGCCATCGCCTGGAGGTCGCGGCCGAAGTCCGCCGAGCGCACCGGGTACTCGTTCAGGTGCGCCTTGAGGCCCGCCGCCACTCCCCGCAGGGGCATCCGCCGGCGCGCGGCCTCCAGCAGCGGCGCCAGGGCGGGCTGATCCACGGAGGCCACTTCGGAGGAGAACTCGTCGCCCGCGTAGAACGCGTAGCGGCCCTCGCGCATGGCCAGCACGCGCCCGAGCCGGTCCCTCGTGAAGTCGCGCAGGAGCGACAGGAGGTCCTCGCCCACCGCCTCCACGCCCACGTCCGCCAGCGCCGCGCCGATGCGCAGCCCGGAGGCGAGCGCCTCCACCACCGGCTGCTCCTGCGCCTCCGTGAGGACCTTCCGCTCGCGCAGGAAGCGCGGCAGCGCGTCCTCCTTCGCGGAGGAGTCGAAGTTCACCGGCCCGCCGCGCAGGAAGTACACGCGGCGCGACAGGCCCTTAAGGGCCACCACCAGCACGCCGTCACGGCGCAGCCGGTAGAGCGAGTGCAGGAGCGCCGGCAGCGGGAAGGCCTTCAGGTCCCCCGCCGCCACCGCGGGCCGCGACAGCGTGGCGGACAGGCCCGTGGGCGTGACGGCCTGCGCGGCCTTCACCAGCGCCTCCAGGCGGGGCACCAGCTCACCGGGCTTGAGCGGATCCGGGATGTACGCGTTGACCTTGAGGTCCAGCACCGAGCCCACGCCCCTGGCCCGGCCCAGGTGCCCCTTGTCGATGGCCACGATGGGCACCCGCCCCCCCTGGCTGTGCCCGCGGATGAGGTGCACGACGTGCTGCCCGTCCACGCGCGGCAGGTCCACGCCCAGCACCACCACGTCCGGGTTGTCCGCCGAGAAGTGCTCCAACGCCATCACGGCGTCATTCACCGCCCGAACGGTGTACCCGGCCTGCGAGAGCAGGCCCGTCAGGTGCTCCAGTGTCGGGGGGTGGCTCTCAGCGAGCAGAAGCGTCTTCAAGGGGGCCGCAGTCTACAGCCTCCCTCCCCCCGCGCATCAGCTACGATGAGGGTCCTGCCCCTCATGACACCTTCTCCCCGCATCCTCGTCGTGGCCGGCGAGGCCTCCGGTGACACCCACGCCGCGGAGCTCGTCGCCGCCCTCCAGGCCCTCCGGCCCGACCTCACCTTCTTCGGCATGGGAGGCGCCCGGCTGGCCGCCAGGGGGGTGGAGCTCATCCACGACGCCCGCGAGGTGTCCGTCATGGGCATCACGGAGGTGCTCCCCCGCATCCCGCGCATCCTGCGGATCATGAAGGACCTGGCCCAGGCCGCCGAGGAGCGCCGCCCCGACTGCGCCATCCTGGTGGACATCCCGGACTTCAACCTGCGGCTGGCCAAGAAGCTCAAGGCCCTGGGCATCCCGGTGGCCTACTACGTGTCCCCGATGATCTGGGCCTGGCGCCGGGGCCGCGTGCGCACCATCCAGCGGCTGGTGGACCGGATGCTCTGCATCCTGCCCTTCGAGGAGGACTTCTACCGGGAGGCCGGGGTCCCCGCACGCTACGTGGGCAGCCCCGTGCTGGAGCAGATGCCCAAGTCCGCCAGCGCCCGCGAGTTCCGCCAGCGCCTGGGCCTGTCGCAGGACGCTCCCACGCTCGCGCTGCTGCCCGGCAGCCGGATGAGTGAAATCCGCCGCATCCTGCCCACGCTCGTCGGGGCCGCGAAGCAGCTGGCCTCCGAGCGGCCGGGGCTCCAGGTCGTGGTGCCGGTGGCACCCACCATCGCGAAGGAGGAGATCACCTCCCGCTTCGAGGGCAGCGGCGTGACGCCGGTGCTGGTGGACGGCCGAGCCCCGGAGGTGGTGGGCGCGAGCGACGCGGCGGTGGTGGCCTCCGGCACGGCGGTGCTGGAGGCGGGGCTGATGGAGCGGCCGCTCGTGGTCGTCTACCGCGTGTCGCTGGTGACGTACCTGGTGGGCCGGCTGATGCTGAAGGTGGCCTTCGTGTCGCTCATCAACCTGCTGGCCGGCCGGCGCGTGGTGCCGGAGCTGCTCCAAGGGGACATGACGCCGGAGAACATCGCGGCCGAGGTGCGGCGCGTGTGGCTGCCGGGCGAGCCCCGCGACGCCATGGTCCAGGGCCTGGCCGAGGTGCGCGGGCGCCTGGGCGAGGTGGGGGCCGCCCACCGCGCGGCCGAGACGGTGCTGGAGCTGCTGCCCCCGCGCGCTGTCACCTGAGAGGGCAGAACCGACCGGGTTGGCGCCGGTTCTGCTGTTCCGGCGCCGGGTTTGGGGTATGTCCGCCGGGTCATGAACCGTGCGCTGGTCTGTATCCCCACCTACAACGAGCGGGACAACATCGGCCCCATCACCCAGGCGGTGCTGGCGGCGGACCCCCGTGTGGACATCCTCGTCGTCGACGACAACTCGCCCGACGGGACGGGGCAGCTCGCGGACGAGCTGGCCGCGAAGGACCCGCGCGTGCGGGTGCTCCACCGCGAGAAGAAGGAGGGCCTGGGCCGCGCGTACCTGGCCGCCTTCCGGTGGGCCCTGGCCGAGGGCTACACGTACATCCTGGAGATGGACGCGGACTTCAGCCACGACCCGCGCTACCTGCCCACCTTCCTGGACGCGGCGGAGGGCGGCGCGGACCTGGTGCTGGGCTCGCGCTACGTGGCGGGCGGCGGCACGGTGAACTGGGGCGTGGGCCGGAAGATCATCAGCCGCGGCGGTTCGCTCTACGCGCGCAGCATCCTGGGCGTGGACGTGCGCGACCTCACCGGCGGCTTCAAGTGCTTCAACCGCCGCGTGCTGGAGAGCATCAACCTGGATGAGGTGCGCAGCACCGGGTACGCGTTCCAGATTGAGTTGACCTACCGCACCCTGCGCAAGGGCTTCACCGTGCGCGAGGTCCCCATCGTGTTCGAGGACCGGCGCGTGGGGCACTCGAAGATGAACAAGAAGATCTTCGTCGAGGCGCTGGGCATGGTGTGGAAGCTGCGCTTCACGGTCTAGCCGCCATGACGATGTCCGCAATGGTGTCCACCTTCCTCGTGTCGCTGTCCGCCATCTTCTTCGTGGTGGACCCGATTGGCGTCGTGCCGCTGTTCCTGGCGATGACGGCGGGGGACACCAAGCAGCAGATCCGCAGCACCGCCCTGCGCGCCTGTCTGGTGGCGTGCGGGCTGATGCTCTTCTTCGCCGTCTTCGGCCGGGTCATCTTCCAGGTGTTCGCGGTGTCGCTGGGCGCCTTCCGCGTGGCGGGCGGCATCCTGCTCCTCATCACGTCCCTGGACATGCTCCGCGCCCGTCCGTCATCCACGCGCACCAGCCCCACGGAAGAGGAAGAGGGCGTGGTGAAGGACGACGTGGCCATCGTCCCGCTGGCGATTCCGCTGCTCGCGGGGCCGGGCGCCATCGCCACGGCCATGGTGCTGATGGCGCGCTCCGGGACGTCCTTCGTCTCCGCGCTGCCGGTGGTGGCCGCGGTGGTGCTCACCTTCACGTCGACCTACTTCATCCTCAACGCGTCCAGCCTGGTGCAGCGGGTGCTGCGTCAGTCCGGCGTCGCCATCCTGGAGCGCGTGTCCGGCCTCATCCTGGCCGCCATCGCGGTGCAGTTCATCGCGGACGGGGCGAAGGACCTGCTCAAATAACGTCCGCGCCCGCCACCCACGTGGCGCCGTCCTTGCGCACGGTGCCCTGGGGGCGGCCGTCCATGGTGAGGTGCTCCGGGCTGGAGCGCTGCGCGTCGTACGCGTAGCCGCCCTGGACCTCCTGCAGGTACACCACCACCGCGTCCACCACGTTCTCCTGCACGACCTTGAACTGGTCGTTCGCGCACTGGGTGTCGCCGGTGAAGAAGCGCTCCAGCGTGGCCTCCTCCGGGTGGCGCACGTAGACGACCACGGGGGCCCTCTCCTCCTTGCCCTCCGCGACGAACTTCTGGATGGCCTGCGCGGGCGCGGGCTGGCGCATCAGCGCCTGGAGGAGCGTGCACTTCTCGTCCTCCGCCTCCACGCGCTGCGCGTACGGCACGGTGCGCACGCAGCCCACCGTCCCCAGCAAGCCCAGGCCCGCCACGGCGAGCGCCCAACGGATGCGAGGAAGTTCCAGCATGTGACACCTCAAGGCTTGCGCCAGCGAGGGGTGAAGGGCGCGTTCGTCAAGGACGGGTCCTCCACCGCGATGATGTATTCGGCGCGGCGGTTGCCCGCCTCCGCCGTCTCGTCCGGCGTGGGCACCGCCGGGGACTGCTCACCAAAGCCCTCGTAGAACACTGGCACCTTCAGGCCGCGCTGGCGGAAGTAGGACGCGATGCTCTTCGCCCGCTTGAGTGACAGCTCGCGGTTGTCGTTTGTGCTGCCCACCGTGTCGGTGTGCCCCAGCACGTACAGGCGCAGCGACGCCCAGCGCCCGTACTTATTCAGCGCGTCCGTGATGCTCTTGTAGCTGGCGTCCAGCTTGCCCTTCTCCGCCGGGGGGACGTCCGAGCGGCCGGAGGCGAAGGTCACCTCCTCGTGCGGGATGTCCACCTGCCACGGGTAGAGGTCCACGCCGGTGTAGAAGTCGGAGGTGTCGTAGGCACGCAGGCGGATGTGCATGACCTTGCCCTCCGCAGGCAGCCACTTCACCTCCAGGGGCGTGCCCGCGGGCGCGCCCTTGAAGTCCACGTCGCCCGCGAAGGCCGTCTTGCCGGTGTCCATCGTCACCGTGACCTCCGTCTTCGCGGCCGGACGGGACAGCGTGAAGCGTAGCTTGCGGCCGGGCACGTCCACGTCCTCGGGGCGCACCTCCAGCTTCAGCGGGCCGTTCAGCTCCGTGTCGAAGGACAGCGGCAGGGTGCCCGGCTCCGCGTTGTCCGGGAACCGCACGGTGAGCTCGCCCTCGTAGTGGAACTTCCCTTCCGGCTGCTCCAGGGCGACGCGGCGGGTGATGCCCGGCTTGCCGCCCCCCTTGAGCTCCACCGCCTTGCCGTCGCTGCGCTTGAGCTTCACCTCGAAGCCGGCGATGGGCTCCTCGATGTGGATGAGCAGCGCGGGCAGGCCCTCGCCCAGCGCCGCCTTGCCCTCCAGCGAGACCCGGATGGCCTCCGCGAAGGCGGGCAACGGCAGGCCCAGCAGGGCCACGAGAGGTAGGAGTCGAACGGACATGCGGCGTCGGCCTCGGCGTCGCGGGGGGAGGTGGGAAAGCAACTCCAGCCCGGGGGAACGGATTCCCGCGAAGCCTACCGCACGCCCACCAGGGTGATGCCCCGCGCGGTGGCCCCCGCGAAGAGGGCGGGTGCGTCCAGCAGCACCGTGCGCCCTACCTCCAGCGCCAGCACCCGGGCCCCCACCTCCGCCATGACCTCCAGCGTGCGCGGGCCCACGGCGGGCAAATCAAAGCGCAGGTCCTGCTCCGGCTTGCAGCGCTTCACCACCACCGCCCCGGGGCCGCCCAGCTTCGCCCCCCGGCGGATGGTCTCGTCGGTGCCCTCCACGGCCTCCAGCGCCAGCACGTGGCCGTCGCGCACCACCACCGTCTGGCCCACGTCCGCCTGGCCCAGGAGCACCGCCACCTCGCGGCCCAGGGCCACGTCCTTCTCCTGCGCGGGCTTCAGCGTAGGGCCGGCCAGGTGCCCTTCGGGGCACAGCACCTCGCCCAGGAAGTCCGTGGGCGCGATGATGGTGATGCCCTTCTCCTCGAAGTCCGCGGCCACCGCGCGCAACAGCGCGTCGTCCCGGAAGCTGCGCAGGCGGGAGATGATGCGCACCGCGCCCAGGTCCGGCCGGGCCTCCGTGAGCGCGCGCACGCGGCCGATGCCGCCCGCCATGGCCGCCCGGGTGACGCCCGCCTGGAGGAACACCTTCTGGATGCGGGCCACCTGCCCCACGCGCACCCAGGCGAAGTGACTGACTTCCCGCTCCAGCGCCGGGTCCGTCTCTCCCCGGTGCGCGGCCACCACCACCTCCAGGCCGCGCGCACGGGCGGCGCGGACGAAGAGGAAGGGAAGCTGGCCGTTGCCGGCGATGAGGCCGATGCGCTCCACGCGCTGCACTCCGTTCCCTGGCGAAAGGGCCTAGCGCGTGACGCCGCGCTTGCTCGTCTCCACGAACCGCACCAGGTGCTCCACTTCCGGGTGGGCGGAGAGCTCCCCGCGAAGCTGCGCGAGCGCCTCCTGCAGGCCCAGCTTGGAGCGGAAGAGGATGCGGTAGGCCTCCTTCACGCGGCCAATCTGCTCCTCGGTGAAGCCGCCGCGCTCCAGGCCCACGACGTTGAGGCCCACCAGCGTGGCCCGGTCCCCCTGCACGGTGCAGTAGGGGGGCACGTCCATGGTGACCATGGAGCCGCCGGAGATGAACGCGTAGCGCCCCAGCCGGGTGAACTGGTGCACCGCGACGAGGCCCGAAATCTTCACCGAGTCCTCCACCACCACGTGGCCCGCGAGCGCGGCCCCGTTGGCGAGGAGGACCTCATTGCCCACGACGCAGTCGTGCGCGATGTGGCTGTTGGCGAGCAGCAGGTTGCGGTGGCCCAGGCGCGTGGCCCCGCCGCCGGCCACCGTGCCCAGGTTCACCGTGACGAACTCACGGATTTGATTCTCGTCACCGATGACGAGCTCCGTGTCCTCGCCCGCGTACTTCAAGTCCTGGGGCGCCGCGCCCACCGAACAGAACTGGAAGAGGTGGTTGCGCTCCCCGAGCGTGGTGCGGCCTTCAATGACGACGTGCGGCCCGATGCGGGTGCCCGCGCCGATGACGACCTGGGGTCCGATGACCGAGAACGGCCCCACCTCCACGGTGTCGTGGAGCCGGGCCCCCGGATGGACCACCGCGGTGGGATGAACCTGCGCCATGTCCTTCTCTCCTCAGCAGCGCGTGTGACGCGCCCTACGGCGCCGCGCTCTCGTCGCCCTTGGCGGCCTTGTTCTTGTCCACCACGGTGGCGAGGAACTCCCCTTCCGCCACCTTGGCGCCATCCACCGACGCCAGGCCCCGGGTCTTCCAGATGGCGCCCTTGTGGCGGATGACTTCGATGTCCAGTTGGAGCCGGTCCCCGGGCACCACCGGCTTGCGGAAGCGCGCGTTGTCCACGCCCATGAGGTACGTCACGAGCCGCGACGGGTCCATGGCTTCCGTCTTGTACGCAAGGATGGCCGTGGCCTGGGCGAGCGCCTCCAGGATGAGCACGCCCGGCATCACCGGGTGCCCCGGGAAGTGGCCGTTGAAGAAGGGCTCGTTGATGGTGACGTTCTTGTAGGCCGTGAGCTTCTGGCCCGGCACGATTTCCACCACCCGGTCCACCAGGAGGAACGGGTAGCGGTGCGGCAGCAGCGCCTGGATCTCGCCAATGTCCATCATCCGCCCTTCTCCTTCTCCAACAGCTCCACCCTCTTGCGAAGGGCGCGCACTTCCTTGAGCAGGTCCGCCAGCTGCCCCGACGCGGCGCTGGCGCGCAGCCAGTCCTTGTGGGGGATGGCGGGGCTGCCACTGACGACCTGCCCGTCCGGAACGTCGTGGGCGACGCCGGACTGCGCGCCCACCTTGGCCAGGTCACCCACGCGGATGTGGCCCACCACGCCCACCTGCCCCGCGAGCACCACGCCGGTGCCCACCTCCGCCGAACCCGACACGCCCGCCTGCGCGCAGATGAGCGACAGCGGACCCACGCGCACGTTGTGAGCGATCTGCACCAGGTTGTCGAGCTTCGTCCCCTGGCCCACCACCGTTTCCCCCACCGTCGCGCGGTCGATGCAGGTGCAGGCACCCACCTCCACGTCGTCCTCGATGCGGACGATGCCCACCTGGGGAATCTTGAAGTGCCGGGGGCCGTCCTCCCCTTCCGCGTCGAAGGCGAAGCCGAACCCGTCCGCGCCCACCACCGACGAGGCGTGCAGGATGACGCGCGAGCCCACCACGCACCGCTCGCGCACCGTGGCGTGCGGGTAGAGCACGCAGTCGTCGCCGACGCGCGCGTCCTCGCCCACGTAGGCGCCGGGGTGCAGCACCGTGCGGGCGCCGACGTGGGCGCCCTTCTCCACCACCGCCCCGGCCTTCACCGTGGCCTCCGGGTGCACCGTGGCCTCCGGGTGGACGTGCGCGGCCGGGTGGATGCCCGCCGAGGGCCGAGTGGCCGGGTGGAACAGGGTGAGGAGCTTCGCGTAGGCCAGGTGGGGGTTGGGCACCCGCACCAGGGCCACGCCGTCGCGAGCGGCGGCATCCACCCCCACCAGCACCGCCGAGGCGCGGGTGGCCTCGAACTGCCGGCGGTAGCGGGGGTTGCCGTAGAACGACACCTCCCCGGGCACTGCCTCCTCCAGGCCGTTCAGGCCATGGACGAGGAGCCCGGGGTCGCCGAGGAGCTCACCCCGGACGTGGGCGGCGATGTCCCCCAGCCGGTGCGCGGTGGATGCGGAGGGCACGGGGGTGTCCGACGCCTACTTCTTGACCGGGGCGTCCTTGGCCACCGGCGCGGCGGGCTTCTTGCCGTTGTTGTAGCTGCGCACGACCTCGTTGGAGATGTCGTACTGGGACAGCGCGAAGACGATGCCGGAGTCGCGCTTGTCCAGCACCATGCCCAGGCCGTCCCGGTCCGCGATGGACGCGATGACCTGGTCGATGCGGTTGATGATGGGCTCCATCTCCTGGCGCTCCTTGTTGGCGGCCTCGGCGCGGCTGCGCTCGTACTTCTGCGCCAGCTCCATCACCTTCTTCTGGAGCTCGGTGGCCTTCTGGGTGCGCGTGGCCTCGCTCATGGCGCTGGCCTGCTTGTCCAGGGTCTCCTTCTCCTTGCGCAGCGCGTCCTGCTCCTTGTCGATCTCCTTCTGGCGGTCCTCCAGCCACTTCTGCAGGCGGGCCTTGGCGGCCTTGCCGTCGTCCACCTCCAGCAGCACGCGCTGCAGGTCGACGTAGGCCACCTTGAGTTCGGCGGCCGAAGCGGCAACCGGGAGGGCGAGCGACAGGACAGCGGCGGTGGCCGCCAGAGTGCTTCGAAGCGACATGGGTGAGGCTCCTCAAAAGGGTGCTGCAGGCTCCGACGTCCACCCTCCCGGCCTGTTCACTTCCGCCCGGACAGGGGCGGAGGCGAAAGGGCCGGGAAGGCCATGGGGTCAATGCCTATCAGAAGAAGTTACCGATCGTGAACTCGAACAGGATGGGGTCATCCGAAGGCCGCTTGGTCAGCGGGATGCCCCACTCGAAGCGCAGGGGCCCGATGGGCGAGAACCAGCGGAAGCCGAAGCCCACGGAGTGGAAGAGGCCCAGGGGCAGCTTGTCCTGCCGGTCCTCGAAGAACTTCTCGTTGGAGCCGAAGGCATTGCCCGCGTCGTAGAAGAGCACGCCGCGCAGGCCGGCCTTCTCGAAGATGGGGAACTCCAGTTCGAAGTTGAAGATGAGCTGCTTGTTGCCGCCCACCCGGAACTCCGTGACGTTGGCGTCCGGGTTGTCCGCGCGCGGCACGAGCAGCGTGGGGCTGATGCTGCGCAGGTAGTAGCCGCGGATCGTGTTGATGCCGCCCACGTAGTAGAGCTCGCTGATGGGCAGCGGCTTGCTGGAGTCCAGCTGCTGCACGTAGCCCAGCGTGGCGTTCGTCTTGAAGACGAAGCCCAGCGGCATGGGGAAGTACAGGCGCGAGTAGGCGGTGTAGCGGTTGAAGAGGAACGTGCCGCCCAGGAACGAGGGCGCCGTCTCCACCGAGCCGTAGTGGATGAAGCCGCGCGACGGGAAGAGGCGGTTGTCGCGCCGGTCGAAGGACACCGACAGGCGCAGCGCGCTGGTGACGCCGGACTGGAACTGGTTGGCGAGCAGCACCGCGCCAATGCCCTGCCCCGCCTGCACGTCCACGTACTCGCGCGAGTAGCCGACCGTGGCCAGCACGTCGTCCACCAGCTGGCGGCCCAGGGAGATGGTGCCGCCCGTGGAGTTGCGGATGAAGCCCTCGTAGTCCGCCTGGACGCGGAAGAACTCCGCGGACAAGAGGTAGTTCGTGTCCAGGAAGTACGGGTCGTAGAACGACAGCTGGACCAGGGAGCGCAGGCCTGAAATCTGCGCGGACGCGGACACGCTCTGGCCCCAGCCGAGGAAGTTGTTCTGCGACACCTGGGCCGTGAAGATGAAGTTCTCCACGTTGGAGAAGCCCAGGCCCACCTGGAAGGTGCCGGTGGCCTTCTCCTTCACCTCCACCTGCAACACGATGGTGTTGTCGGTGCTGCCCGGGTGCTGGGTGATTTCGACGGTCTCGAAGAAGCCCAGCGCGGTGACGCGCTCGCGGCTGCGCTTCACGCCGGTGCCGTTGTAGAGCTCTCCCTCGTAGACGCGCAGCTCGCGGCGGATGACCTTGTCGCGCGTCTTCGTGTTGCCGACGACGTCGATGCGCTCGATGTTGACGAGCGGGCCCTTCTGGATGTCGAAGGTGAGGTCCACCGTCCGCGACTCCGCGTTGACGGAGGTGACGGGGTTGATGTTGGCGTACGCGTACCCCTTGTCGAAGTACACGTCGGAGATGGCGGAGATGTCCGTGGAGAGCTGGCCGCGGTTGAAGCGCTCCTTCGGGCGCGACTTCATCAGCTTCAGCAGCTCCTCCGGCGGGCGCTCCAGGTCGCCCGCGAAGTCGATCTTCCCGATGTCGTACGACTCACCCTCGGTGATGTGCAGGGTGATGTAGATGTCGCGCTTGTCCGCGGACAGCTGCACGGTGGGCTTGTCCACGCGCACGTTGATGAAGCCGCGGTCGTAGTAGGCGATTTGAATGACGGCGAGGTCGCGCTGGAAGGCCTCCTCGCGGTAGGTGCCCTCGCCGGTGAAGAAGGACAGGAAGCCGCCCTCCTTCGTGATCATGGTCGCCTTGAGCTCCTCCGGGGACACCTTCTCCGCGCCCTGGAGGATGATCTGCTTCACCATCACCTTCGAGTGCTCGTTGATGACGTAGACGACGTTGACCGCGGCGCCGCCCTCCACCGGCTCCAGCCGGTACGTCACCTCCGCCAGGAAGTAGCCCTTCTCGACGTACTTCTCCTGGATCTTCTTCTGCGTGGCGCGCACGGCCTCGATGTCGAGGATGGTGCCGGCCCGAAGCTCCAGCTGCTCCTTCAGGTCATCCGCGCTGAGCTCCTCGTTGCCCTGGAGCTTCACGGAGCGGATGGTAGGGCGCTCCACCACGCGCACCACGTAGGCGATGCCGTTGGCCATGCGCTGCGCGAGCAGCTGCACGTCCGAGAAGTAGCCCAGGGCCCAGATGGCGCGGAGGTCCTCCGCGGTGCGCGTCAGCGGGTCGCCGACCTTCGTGCGCAGCGCGCGGCGGATGGCCTCCGACTCCACGCGGCGGTTGCCCTCGATGCGGACCTCCACGACGCGGTCCGAGGGGGACACGTTGGTGTCCTCGTCGTCCGGGGAGGTGGCCAGCGGTACGTCGCCGCCCGCGGGGGTGCCCGCGTCCGGAGGGGGCACGGGCGTGGCGGCGGGGGAGGACGGGGGGACGACGGCGGGCGAGCCCGCGTCCACGTCCACCTGGGCGTGGGCGGGAAGCGGCCCGAGCGCCCACAGGGCGACCGCCAGCAGCGGGAGCAATGACTTGCGCAGAACGGTGAGCCTCAAGTGCAGTCCGGCCAGGAAAAGGCGGGGCAATGTACGGGATGGGGGGAGGCCCCCTCAATCCAAAAGCGAGCGGCCATCAGGCCTCCGACACCTGCCCGCCGGCCAGTCTCAGGCGGCGGGGCATGGAGCGAGCAAGCGTCTCGTTGTGCGTCACGACGACGGCGGTGATGCCCAGGTCCCGGTTGACGTCCCGGAGCAGCTGGTGGATGCCCTCGCCCGTCGTCGGGTCCAGGTTGCCGGTGGGCTCGTCCGCGAGCAGCACCGCGGGCTTGAGCACCAGCGCGCGCGCCAGGGCCACGCGCTGGGCCTCGCCGCCGGACAGCTCCCCGGGGCGGTGGTCCACGCGGCTGCCCAGGCCCACGCGCTCCAAGAGCTCGCGGGCGTAGGTGTAGGCACCCCCGCGGTCCTTGCGCTGGATGAGCGCGGGCATGGCCACGTTCTCCAGCGCGGTGAACTCCGGCAGGAGGTAGTGGCTCTGGAAGACGAAGCCGATGGTGCGGTTGCGGAACTCGGCGATCTCCGCGTCGTTCATGGAGAAGACAGACCGGCCGTCGAAGAGGACTTCACCGGCGGCAGGGGCATCCAGCGTGCCCAGCACGTGCAGGAAGGTGCTCTTGCCCGCGCCGGACGCGCCAATCATGGAGACGAGCTCCCCGGCCTGGATGTCCAGGGACACGCCGCGCAGCACGTCAATGCGCTTGCCGTGCAGGAAGTAGCTCTTGAAGACGTTGCGGATGGACAACAGCGCCATGGCTACTCCGCCTTCAGACCTTCCACCGGTTCCACGCTGCTCGCCTTGAGGGCCGGGTAGATGGACGCCAGGTAGGTGACGAGCACCGCGATGAGCACCGCCAGCGCCGTCTGCACCGGTTCGATGCGCACCGGCAGCGCGGGGATGTAATAGACCTCGGGGTCCAGCTTGATGCCGACCTTCTCGATGAAGAGGCACCACGCGAGGCCGGAGAACAGGCCCAGCACGCCGCCGGCCACGCCAATCTGGAGCCCCTCGGCGAGGAAGATCTTCACGATGCCGCCGTCCGGGACGCCCAGCGCCTTGAGGACGGAGATCTCCTTGCGCTTCTCCAGCACCAGCATGATGACCGTGGCGACGATGAGGCCCGCGGCGACGATGATGATGATGGACAGGATGATGCCCATCACCAGCTTCTCCAGGCGCAGCGCGGAGAAGAGGTTCTTGTTCATCTCCCCCCAGTCGCGCGCGCGGTAGGGATAGCCGCCCAGCACGCGCACCACCTGGTTGGAGATGCGGCGCGCGTCGTCGATGTCCGCCACCTTCAGCTCGATGCCGGTGGCGCCCTTCACGGCGAAGAAGTCCTGCGCTTCCTTGAGCAGGATGTAGACGAACTTGGAGTCGTACTCGTACATGCCCGAGTAGAAGACGCCCGCCACCCGGAACGCGCGGCTCTTGGGGATGGGACCCGTGGGGCCCAGCTCCGTGCCGAGCGGCGAGACGACGTTCACCCGGTCGCCCACCACCACGCGCAGGGAGGCGGCCAGCTCGCGGCCGATGATGATGCCCGGGAGCACCGTGGGCTTCGCCGGCTTGGAGGGCTTGCCGATGATGGGGTCCTCCTCCGCGTCCTTCTTGCCTTCCGAGTCCTCCACCGCGCTGCTGGGGAGGATTCGCGCGGGGTGCTCCAGGTGGTCCAGGTCGCCGCCGGGCAGGATGTTCTGCGGCAGGTCCGTCACCGAGCCGACCGACTTCGGGTCGATGCCCTTGATGATGACGCCGTCGACGTTGCCCTCGGAGGCGATCATCACCTGGTTGATGATGAAGGGCGTCTGGCCCACCACGCCGGGCACGCGCTTCACCTGCTGCATCACCTTGTCGTAGTCCGGCAGGTCCCCGGCGTAGCGCGACACCACCGCGTGCGCGTTGGTGCCCAGGATCTTCTGCTGGAGGTCGGCCTCGAAGCCGCTCATCACGCTGAGCACGATGATGAGCGCCATCACGCCCACGCCCACGCCGCCCACCGACAGCGCGGTCATCATCATGGTGGGGGACTGTTCGTGCAGCTTCATCCGGTGCTGCGCGGACGCGGCGGCGAGCGGATCCGCCAGGCCCAGCGCCTTGACGCGCGTGCGCTCCACGGCGGCCTCCGCCCCGCGGATGATGAAGTAGACGATGAGCGGCGGGATGATGCCGAACATCAGCACCGCGAGCGCGCCCAGGAGCAGCGACGGGCGGAACACCGCCACGTGCCGGCGCGCGACGAAGAGCTCGAAGCCCAGCCGCAGGTCCACCCGGCCGCTGCCCGCCGCGATGAAGCCCGTGTTGATGCCCAGGATGAGCGCCAGCACCAGCGCGGCGAAGACGAGCCAGTACGCCAGCTCCGGCCGGCCGATGAGCCCCGCGACGTACGTCACCTCTCGCAGCCGGTAGCCGAGCGCCAGTTGCAGGGACGGCACGCGCTCCATCAGCGACAGGAGGATGGGCACCGGCAGGCCCAGGTAGAACACGCCGATGGTGGCTTCCGGGAACGACAGCCGCTGCGCCCGGGACGCGCCCACGAAGCCGGACGCGAACGCCACGGCCATGCTCACGATGAACGCGATGGCGAAGGCGACGGTGGGGGGCAGGGACAGGCCCCCGCTCGCCTCGCGCGCCGCGCCGCCCAAATCCGACGGCACGCCGCTGGAGAGGACGGTCTGCAGCAGCAGCAGCACCAGCTCCGCCAGGAGGATGCCACCGCCGTAGGCGCCCAGCGTGCTCCAGTAGAAGTCCCGGTAGCGCGCCAGGCGGGGGTACAGGGGAGCACCCGCGGCGGGGCTGGGCCCTTCAGCGGAGGCCGGCGCGCGGCGGATTCCGGCCGCGATGAGGCCCCAGCCGGCCAGCCAGACGAGCGTCCCGGCGACCAGCGCCTTGGGGCCGGCCACGGCCGCCGTCTTCTGGGCGCCCAGGGCGAGCGCCCCGGCGTCGAAGGAATGGACGAGCCCGCCCCACCCCACGAAGGAGAGGCCCAGGGCGCCGGCCACCTCGGCCCACGCCTCGGACTCGGAGATGGCCACCCCCAGGAGGATGGCTCCCACGAGTGCCACGAGGGCGCCGGCCCACAGGAGGGGCCAGCGATAGTCGGTCTGCCGTTCGGCGGGGTGCACGAGGCCTCGTGGCTACTTCGCCAGCGGCTTGAGGAGGGGGAAAAGAATCACGTCGCGGATGCTGGCGGCGTCCGTGAACAACATGGCGACGCGATCAATCCCGATGCCCTCACCGGCCGTGGGCGGCATGCCGTGTTCCAGGGCGCGGATGTAGTCCTCGTCGTAGTCCATCGTCTCCTGCTGGCCCCGCTGCTTCGCGTCCAGCTGGGCCTGGAAGCGGCCCTTCTGGTCCAGGGGGTCGTTCAATTCGGAGAAGGCGTTGGCGATTTCCCGGCCCGCGACGAAGAGCTCGAACCGGTCCGTGACTTCCGGGTTCTGGTCGTTGCGGCGGGCGAGCGGGGAGACGGCGGTGGGATACTGGGTGATGAAGGTGGGATGGATGAGCGTGTGCTCGACGTGGGCCTCGAAGAGGGCGCCCACGAGCTCGCCGTGGTTCATGGCGTCCACGGCGCGGCGCTCCACCTCCGAGTGCACCGTCTTGAGCAGCTCGTGACGCAGGCGGTCCACGTCCACCATGTCCTTGTCGGACAGGCCGGGGACGGCCTCGCGGATGGCCTCCGGCATGGGGATGCGCTTCCAGCCCTTGCCGAAGTCGATGGTGTGCTCTCCGTACTTCACCTTGGAGTCGCCGGTGACGTGGCGGGAGGCCTCCGAGAGCATCTCCTCCGTGAGGTCCATCAGGTCCACGTACGTGGCGTACGCCTGATAGAACTCCAGCATCGTGAACTCCGGGTTGTGCCGGGTGCTGATGCCCTCGTTGCGGAAGTTGCGGTTGATTTCGTAGACGCGCTCCATGCCGCCCACCACGAGCCGCTTCAGATAGAGCTCGGGCGCGATGCGCATGTAGAGGTCGATGTCGTACGTGTTGTGGTGCGTGACGAACGGCCGCGCCGCCGCGCCCGTCACCAGCGGGTGCATCATCGGGGTCTCCACCTCGACGAAGTCGCGCCCGTCGAGGAAGTTCCGGATGAACTTCACCAGCTTGCTGCGCTTCAGGAAGACCTGCTTCACGTCCGGGTTGGAGACGAGGTCCAGGTAGCGCTGGCGGTAGCGCACCTCCACGTCCGTGAGGCCGTGCCACTTCTCCGGCATGGGGCGCAGGGACTTGGTGAGGGGCACGAACTTCGTGGCAGACAGGGACAGCTCCCCCGTCTTGCTGCGGAAGATGGGGCCCTCCACCGCGACGAAGTCACCCAGGTCGCACTGCTTGAAGACCTCATAGAGGTCCCCCAGCGCGTCCTTCTTCACGTGCGCCTGGATCTCCCCGGTGCGGTCGCGCAGCTTGATGAACGCGGCCTTGCCGAACGAGCGCATGGCCACGATGCGGCCGGCGACGTCGTAGACGGGCGCGTCCTTCTCCAGGTCCTCCATGGAGTGGTTCGCGTGCGTGGCCAGGATGTCCGCGGCCCGGTGCCTGGGGGCGTAGCCGTTGCCGTAGGGGTTGAACCCGGCCTCGCGCCACTTGGCGGCCTTGTCCAACCGCTGCTGGTAGATCTCCTGCTCCTTGGAGCCGAGATCCGCCGCTTCACCGCTCTTGTCGCCTGGGGGGGTCTTGTTATCGGTCTCGGCCATGACGCGCTCTCGTGAAAGGCGCGGCACGCTAGCCAAGCGGCCCCCGGGACGCAACGCATCAGGGAGGCCGTTCTGCTTCAGGAAGACATCAAAAGAAATGCGCCCACCGCCGCGGCCAGCAGCAGCGGGATGAGGATCTCCACCGGGAAGCGGTGGTTGGCGTGGGCCAGGTGCAGCCCGCGCAGGCCGAAGCGGCGCTGGCGGCGCACGCGGCCCGCCACGAGCGAGGCGAGCGCGGGCGGAGCCTTCTCCCGCTCCACCGAGCGCACGCGCTCCACGGTGCGGGCGTAGCGGTCCCACCCCTGGCGGCACTCCTCGCAGCCGTCCAGGTGACCGCGCACCGCCTGTTCCTGGGCGGCGGGCAGCTCTTCGTCGGCGAGCGCCAGGAACAGCGCCCTCGCCTCACGGTGATCCAAACGCGGTTCCACGTCCGTTGACCTCCACCCGCCGCCGCTCATGGTTCGAAGCGCCCCAGCAGGTCCGCCAGCTTCTCGCGTGCCCGGTGGAGCCGGCTCTTCACGGTCCCCTCGGGCAGCTCGGTGATGTCGACAATCTCGTCGTAGCTCAGGCCCTCGATGTCGCGCAGCGCCACCAGCATGCGCGCATCCGGGTCCAGTTGGGAAATGGCCCGCTGCACCCGGGCCCGCTCGCGCGCCACGTCCAGGGCGGCGTCCGGCTGCGGCGGGGCGCCTCCGCCCTCCGCGATGGCGGCGGCGCTCACCTCGTCGTAGACCTCCGAGCGCCCGCGCCCCCGGCGTTGGAGGTACTTCAGCCGGTTGAGGCAGTGGTTCTTGGAGATGCGGAACAGCCACGTGGACAGGCGCGCGTCCTCGCGGAAGCGCCGGACGTTCTGGTGCACGCTGACGAAGATCTCCTGCACCAGGTCGTGGGCCTCCTCGCGGTCGCCCACCATGCGGAAGCAGAAGTCGTAGAGGCGGTCCTGGTGTTCGCGCACCAGGGACTCGAAGGCCTCCGGGTCCCCGCGCCGCAGCCGGACGAGCAGCGCCTGTTCCTCGCGGCGGGCGGCCTCGCGACGCGGGTCGGCGGCGGCCTTGGAGGCCAGGGCCTGCTGTCCGACGTCGAGCACTCCGCCCGGTGACACCCGCGCCTCCCGTGTAAGGCCCACTCCATCCTACCGCACCACCCTGCCCCGCCCCCTGACACCGGCCTTCCGAAAAAGGTTCCCGGGCACGAAAAACCCCTCCCGGCCTTGGGGCCCGGGAGGGGTGGGAGGCGTCCGGACAGGGCCGCCGGAGCCTGCCTTAGTCCGCGGAGGCGTTGCGGTTGGGGTTCTTCACGCCCAGGAGCTGCGCGGTGACGAACTCGTCCAGGTCGCCGTCCAGCACCTTGTCCACGTTGCCCGTCTCCACGCCGGTGCGCAGGTCCTTGACCATGCGGTACGGCGCCAGCACGTAGCTGCGGATCTGCGAGCCGAAGGAGATGTCCTTCTTGGCCGCCTCCGCCGCGTCGCGCTCGGCATCGCGCTTCTTCATCTCCAGCTCGTACAGGCGGCCGCGCAGGATCTGGAAGGCCATGTCCTTGTTGGCCGACTGCGAGCGCTCCGTCTGGCAGGTGATCATGATGCCCGTGGGCAGGTGCCGCAGCTGCGCCGTGGACGACGTCTTGTTGACCTTCTGGCCACCCGCGCCACTGCCGCGGATGAACTTCAACTCGTAGTCCTTCTCCGGCAGGTCGATCTGGATGCTGTCGTCGACCTCCGGGTACACGTCCACGGACGCGAAGGCCGTCTGCCGGCGCGCGTTGGCGTCGAAGGGGCTGATGCGCACGAGCCGGTGCACGCCCACCTCCGCCTTGAGGTAGCCGTAGGCGTTCTCGCCCTCGATGCGCAGCGAGACGTTCTTGAAGCCCGCCTCTTCGCCCGGCAGCGCGTCGCTGATCTCGACCTTCCAGCCCTTCGTCTCGCCGTAGCGCGTGTACATGCGCATGAGCATGGCGGCCCAGTCCATGGAGTCCGTGCCGCCCGCGCCCGGGTTGATGTCCATGAAGCAGTTGCTGTGGTCCTGGGGCCCGGAGAGCATCCGCGCCAGCTCCAGCTTCGCGACCTCCGCCTCCAGCGACCCGAGCGAGCCTTCGGCTTCCTGCGCGCTCGCCTCGTCGTTCATCTCCGCCGCCAGCTCCAGCAGCGTCTGCGCGTCGTCCAGCCCGCGCATCGTCTTGTCGAAGGCGCCCACGCTGGCCTCCAGCGTGGACTTCTCCTTCAGGAGCCCCTGGGCCTTGGTGTTGTCATCCCAGAAGCCGGGCTGCGTGGAGTCACGTTCAATCAGCGCGATGCGGGACCGCTTGCGGTCCAGGTCAAAGATGCCCCCGGAGCGCGTTGAGGCGCTCCTTCAGGGCGTTGATCTTCTCCATCGAATCGTTCGCCATGGTGTTCGTCGTCTCCTTCGTATCGAAACAGTTGGGAAAGCCGGGGTGTTTCAGGAGGCCTTGAGCGACGACACCGGCGCATCCTGACGGGGCTGCGTGCGCGCCGTTCCTGGCACGAGCGCCCGCAGGCGGTCCAGCCAGAAGGCGCCGGCCATGCCCAGGGAGATGGGCAGGATGAGCGCGATGGCGCGCCAGTTGTCCTGGTCACACCAGGGCAGCACCTTGAGCGCCAGCCCCAGCGCGCCCGTGGCCGCGAGCAGGCCCCACACCCACTTGAGCCGCGCGCGCGCCTTCGCGCTGTTCCAGGTGAGGCGCAGGCCGTACGGCACGGCCAGGAGCGTCAGGGGGTTGGCCAGGAAGAGGTTCTCATTGTGGTGGGTGACGACGTGGTTCGTGCCCACCCACATGATGACGAGCGCCAGCCCCGGGATGCCCAGCACCAGCCCCACCACCACGTTCTCCAGGCCCAGGAGGATGCGGGCCGCGCGGCTGCCCCTGCGCTCCCACGCGGCCAGCCCCAGGGCGGCGCCGCCCAGGAGCACGCCCAGCGCCAGGATGTACGGGCCAAAGGCCGGCGGCCGCGCGGGGGGCCGGGGACGGGAGGACGCGTAGTAGTCCCACTGCTTCTCCACCAGCGGCACGGGCCTGCCGTCCGGGCCCGGCACCTTCAGCTCCGCCACCTGCTGCTCCAGCTCGTCCGGGAGGAAGGCCTCCTCGCGGCGGGTGATGGGCTTGTCGATGGAGTCGTTCATCATGAAGTCGAGCAGGAAGCTCATGGGCGGGCTCACCGCCGTGTAGCGCCGCGTGTGCTCGCGCAGCGTCATGCGGGCCGGGGCCTTCTCCGCCTCCGACAGCCGGCCGCCGACGGCCACGTCGATCATGTCGCGCAGCCGCGTCACGCAGTTGTCGCTGTAGTGCTCGTAGAGGTAGTCGCGGTTCTGCGGCAGCACGTTGTCCGCCAGCTTCTTCGCCACCGTCACGCGCTGCTCGGGCGTGAGGTTGAGCTCCTGCACGCGCACGTCGCGCCGCTCCGACTTGTAGAAGCGGAAGGTGCCGTTGACGCTCGACTCACCGACCCAGAACTCCAGGCGGCCCTTGGCGAAGCGCACCACCGTCTGGTCGTCGAACGAATACATCCCGTAGTTGTAGAGCCGCTGCAGGTTCCGGGCGCGGTCCTCCACCACCAGCGAGCCGTGGCCCCACCAGGAGAAGACGTCGTCGCCGGGGCTGAAGGTCACCAGCCAGATGGACAGGTCCTCGCCCCGGCTCTCGCCCGTACCCCACGGCGGCACCGGCGCGGCGCGCGCGGAGGACGCGGTCAGCAGGAGACCCAACAGGCTTGCGACGACGAGAGACGACAGGCGGGGCATCGTTCCATCCAACACGAGACACGGGAGGCCGCAAGCCCCCCGGCGGGGTTTCAGATGAGCTTCGCCCGGCGGGCGCGCGAGTCGATGGTCAGCGAGTCCGCCACCATGCCCCGCTCGCCCAGGAGCTGCTCCTCCAGGGCGGCCATGCGCTTCGCGTCGCGCGGCTTCTCATGGTCGTGCCCCAGCAGGTGCAGCAGGCCGTGCGCGAGGTAGCGACCCATCTCCGACTCCAGCGTGCGGCCGTACTCCTTCGCCTGCCGCTTCGCCGTGTCCAGGGAGATGACCACGTCGCCCAGCGGGCGCGGGCCCGGCGTGCCCTTGGGCTGGTCCCCCGCCGGGAAGGACAGCACGTCCGTGGCCTTGTCCTTCTGGCGCCAGGTGCGGTTGAGCCGGCGGATGGCCCGGTCCCCCACCAGCGACAGGGACAGCTCGCAGTTGGTGAGCCCCAGGCGCTTGAGGTAGTCGCGGCCCCAGGTGGAGAGCAGGCGCTCGTAGTCCTCGCCCTGCCCGTGCGCCACCTGCACCGTCACCTGGTTGTCCGCGGCCTTCGCCCTGGGCTCCGGCTTCTCGATGTGGGCCAGCTCCACGCGGAACGCCGGCGCGCAGACGGACCAGTAGTCACACGCGCCCTGGCTGTCGTTGCGGTACACGACGCGCTTGCCGCGCGGCACCAGCCCCACCTCGCCCGCGCCAATGCGTTCGCGCTTGCCGTCCACCACGAGGGTGAGCTCGCCCGTGAGCACGAGCACCACCTCGTCGAACTCCGGCGTCTGCGCGGGTTCGCTCCAGCCCGGCGGGGCCCGCATGCGCGCCACCGACGCGGACTCCGTCTGCGTGCTCGCGACGCCGACGAACTCCTCGATGCGCTTGCCGTCGTCCCGCGGAATCACCTTGCCCTTGCGCAGCTTCACGCCCTCCACCTTGCGGCTCATGACATGCCCGCCGTTCGCACCTTCGAGTCCTTCGCTTCCGTCTTGGCGGGCGCGGGCGCCATCATCAGCGGCGCGCCCCCGGCCTTGCCCCCACCCATGGCGCCCGCCGGGTAGACGGGACGCGTGTGGTAGATGCCCTCCAGCGTGTGCAGGAAGGACTGGGCGATGAGGTTCAGGTCCTTGAGCGTCAGGTCGCACTCGTCGAGCTGGCCCTCGGAGAAGATGATGTTGATGATCTTCTGCACCTGCGCCTGGAGCTTCGCGCTGGTGGGGTCCGGCATGGAGCGCGTGGAGGCCTCCACCGCGTCGGCGATCATCACCAGCGCCGCCTCGCGGAACTGCGGCTTGGGGCCCGGGTAGCGGTAGATGCTCTCGTCGATGGGGGGCGCGCCTTCCTTGCCCTCCTGCTCCTTCAGGGCCTTGTGGAAGAAGAAGCCCACCGTGCGCGTGCCGTGGTGCTGGGGGATGGCGTCCGCCACCAGCTTGGGCAGGCGGTACTGCCGCGCCATCTCCAGGCCTTCCGTCACGTGGCGCTTGATGATGACCGCGCTCATCGCGGGCGCGAGCCCGTCGTGCCGGTTCTCCCCCTTCTGGTTCTCCCCGAAGTAGAGCGGGTTCCGGCCCTTCCCGATGTCGTGGTAGTACGCGCACGAGCGGGCCAGCAGCGGGTTGGCGCCAATCGTCTCCGCCGCGTTCTCCACCAGCGTGCCGATGATGATGGAGTGGTGGTACGTGCCGGGCGCCTGGACGATGAGTTCCTTGAGCGCCGGGTGGTTCAGGTTCGCCAGCTCCAGCAGCTTGATGTCCGACGCGTAGCCGAACGTGGCCTCGATGAGCGGCGTCAGCGCCATCACCATCACCGGGACGGCCAGCGCGGTGCCGACGAACGCGCACAGCGCCGTGACGACGGTGTCCCCGGCCAGGCCCTTGCCCTCCACGAGGAACAGGAACAGCACCGCGATGAGGTTGGCGATGCCGGTGACGAGGCCCGCGCGGAAGATGCCCACGCGGTCCTTCGCCTTGACGATGCGGTCCGCCGCCACCAGCGAGCCCACCAGCGTGTAGATGCCGAACGCCAGCGAGTTGCCCAGCATCACGCCCGCGAGGCACGCGAACACCATGGCGAAGAACAGCGCCAGCTCCTGCGCGAGGATGAAGCGCACCAGCATGGCGCCCGCCGCCACCGGGAAGGCGTAATAGAACGCTTCAATGGGCAGCGCCGTGTAGCGGTCCTGCACCGCGTCCGCGATGGACACCCAGACCTGGAGCAGGCCCAGCAGGCCCACCAGCAGCAGGCCCAGCAACATGCCGTCCTTGCGCGTGGGGCGGAAGCGGCGGAAGGCCGCGCGGCAGAAGCCGTAGAAGCACACCACCAGCAGCGCCACCAGGCCCGTGCCGCCCACCTGGAGCTGGAGCAGGTCCAGCCGGTCCGTCTGCGCGCGCATCCCGCGCAGCATGACGAGGTGCGTTTCGTTGACGAGCTCGCCGTCGCCGATGACGCGCTGGCCCTTCTTGATGGCGATGACGGCGTCCTTCACCGCGTCGCCCGCGAGCCGGCGGCGCAGGTCCGTCTCCGCGATGTTGATGGTCAGGCTGGGGCGCACGAGCCGCTTGGCGATTCGCAGCACCGCGCGGCGCTGCACCGCCGGGGCGTCCGGCAGCACGTTGCCGGGCACGGAGGCGAACCGGTCCAGCTCCTGGTGCGCCTCCCGCATGTCCACCACCTGGGCGGCGCCCGCGGGCAGCGTCTCCTCGTTCTTGTGCTGCACGTCGCGCACGGTGAGGCCCTGGGGCGCTTCCCGCACCAGCTCCTCGCGCGAGCCGGCCACGTACACCTGGCCGCCATCCGCGCGGTAGGCGCGGTCGAGCAGCACCAGGGTGGCGGCCTCCGCGTCTTCCGAGAAGCCGTTGGCGACGAGCGCCTGGAAGTCCTCGTTCTCCAGCCCCGCGTCCCGCTGGCCGAAGAGCTGCTCCAGGAACTGGGCCTGCATCTCCTCGCGGTCGTGGCGCTGGCGCTCCAGGGCCTCGGGCGTGAGCGGCGCGGGGCGGCGGCGCCTGGGCGCGCCCTCCTCCGGCGGGGCCTCGTCGGCGTGGGCCTCCTTCTCCTCCGCCAGGTGGTCGCGCGCGGAGGCGAAGGCGGCGCGCACGGACGCGCGCAGGTTGCCCACCACCGCCGGGTTGAGGTCGTACACCGGGCGCACGGCGCTCCGGGCCTCGCGGCGGCGCTGCTCCGTCATGGCCTGGTGGACGATGTCGTAGTCGCGCGCGGCCTTGAAGCCGGCGGGCGAGTTGGCCCGGAACGGCTTGCCCACGTTGTCCTGGGTGAGCGCCGGGATCTGCTGGCTGTAGAGCCCCGGGGAGATGACGAAGCCCGCCCCCACGGAGACGACGAGCAGCAGCAGGCCCTGCACGACGCGCCGGCCCCAATCCCCACTGCGCCCCAGCCCCAGGCGGACCGCGAGCGCGTCCAGCGGACTGGGCCCGGGGGTTGGTGATTCAGGATCGGCCATGGGGGAACTCCTCACCCTGCGAAGACGTCAAGGCTCCCTAGAAGGAAGCAGCGACGGGGAAAATTCGTGAGGGTGGGACAGCCGCCGCCCGGACGCCAGTTCGCTCTGCGAAAAATGCGGGTAAACCAACAGGCGACGGTGTGGGCCCACCAACGACTCCACCCCCGCCCCGGCGCATGCCTGGGAGCGGGGGTGGCGGGTGTGCGACGTCTCGACTTCAGCCTTCGGCAGAGGCCTCGGAGGCCGCCTTCTGGGCCTCGGAGCGCTCGTAGGCGCGGATGACCTCCTGCACCAGCGGGTGGCGCACGACGTCCACGTCGGAGAACTCCGAGAAGTGGATGCCGTCGATGTTCTTCAGCACCGAGCGCGCGTGGTTCAGGCCGGACGCCTTGCCCGTGGGCAGGTCCACCTGGGTCACGTCGCCGGTGATGACCGCCTTGCTGTTGTAGCCCAGGCGGGTGAGGAACATCTTCATCTGCTCCACGGTGGTGTTCTGCGCCTCGTCGAGGATGACGAAGGCGTCGTTGAGGGTGCGGCCGCGCATGAACGCGAGCGGCGCCACCTCCACCACCCCCTGCTCCACCAGCGTCTGCGCGCGCTCCACGGCCATCATGTCGTGCAGCGCGTCGTAGAGCGGGCGCAGGTAGGGGTTCACCTTCTCCGCCAGGTCGCCGGGCAGGAAGCCGAGCTTCTCACCGGCCTCCACGGCGGGGCGCGCCAGGATGATGCGCTTGACCTTGCGCTCCTGGAGGAAGGCGACCGCCATGGCCATGGCGAGGTACGTCTTGCCGGTGCCGGCGGGGCCCACGCCGAAGACGATGTCGTGGGCGCGGATGGCGTCCACGTAGCGCTTCTGCGCGATGCTCTTGGGGGCGATCTGCCGGTTGCCGGAGCTCTTGAGGACGGTGCCGAGCATGACCTCCTGCAGCGACTCCGAGCCGCGGCCCAGGACCTTGATGGCCTGCTCCACGTCCTCGCGGTAGACGGTGCGTCCGGCCCGGATCATCTCCTCCAGGTTCTCCACCAGACGTACGGCGAAGGCGACGGCGTCCGCGGGGCCCGACAGGAGCAGTTCCGTACCGCGCTGCCCCACCCGGACCCCCAGGCGCCGCTCCATCAGCTTGAGGTTTTCGTTCTGGTTTCCGCACAGGGCCAGGGTCGTCTCGTTGTCACGGACGTCCACCTTGGCGGAGGTGGGGGTGGTTTCAGCACGAGTGGCGGGCACTTCCAGCGTGGCGGGATTTCGCAATGCGCGTCGTTCCTCGTTCAGTGATCGCTCGCCTTCAAGTTAACGCCGCCCCTCCCCCCATGCCCGCCATCTCACGACGGCGAGCCTGCCTGCGGGCTAGCGCACGGGCGGTAGGAGGATGAACTGCCGGGCGGCCGTGCGGCGGTAATAGTACTCCTCCCGCCACGGGTAGCGCAGTTCCTCCGGAAGCAACAATCCTGCATCCACCAATGCGTCCAGCCGCTCCGGGAGGGTCCCCTTCTCCAGTTGGAACACCTCCAGCGCGGCCTCGATGCGGACGCGCTGCGCGTGGGCAATCTGACGCTGGGCGGCGGGATCACCCAGCCGGGAGGCGCCCGGCTCCTGCCCGCCGGCCCCGACCCAGCGGGTCGCGACGAAGGCCAGCCCCGCGATGACCGCCATGGTCACCGCGACGCGGCCCACGGGGCCCGCCACGCGGGCGACCAGGCGGGTGTCCTCCGGCACGGGCGCGCGGCCCTCCGGGTCGATGGCGCGCACATAGTCGCCCTTGACCAGGTTGTAGAGCGCCTTGCAGGTCTCGAACTCGCCCAGGCCGCAGAGGTCCACCATGCGGCGCAGGTCGCGCCCCACGGCGATCTCCTCGTAGATGTGGCGCTCCGACGGGCCGATGACGCCCAGCTCCCCGCCCTCGTCGGAGTTGCGGGGCGGAGGGAGCGCCTTGACGCGCTCGAAGGTCATGTCGTCGCGGTGGATGCGCTTCCGGATGACGGGCCACTCGTCCACCATCCGGAAGCCCTCCATCAGCACCGTCTCCGCGCGCAGCGGGGTGATGCCGTCGGGGCCGGGCTCCACGGGCTCCTGGACGAACTCGTAGGTGCCCGCCTTCCAGGTGAAGAGGCGGTAGAGCGTCTCCGTCACCTGGAGCTGGGCCATGTGCTGGAAGCGCTCGGCGGTGAGGGCGTGGCTTGCCACCAGCACGTCGCCCAGCCGCTTGAGGGTGCGCTTCTGGACCTCCAGCGCCGCCTCCAGCTGCGTCTCCGTGATGATTTCGGCGCGCACCAGCATGGCGCCGATGAGTTCCTTGCGCTTCCGGGTGAGGCTTTCGGCCTTGATGATGTGGCCGTCCTGGAAGCCGACGCGCACCTCCTGGTCCTTGTTGCGCAGGTGGAGCGTGCCCGTCTTCTGCTGCTGCCCGATGAGCTGCAGGATGTCGCCGATGCCGAAATCCTTGAGGGTGCCCTTGAGAGCCATGGCTCAGGCCTCCCCCCGCTGGAGCCGGCGCAGGCCGCGCAGGGTCAGCAGGTAGACGAAGAAGAGGACCGTGCCCGCGGGCACGAGCTTGAGGTACAGCGGCGCGTCCCCGTACGGGGTGCGGACGAGGCCCCGGTGGAGCACCAGCGCGGCCACCGCGAAGCTGAACACGAAGGCGTAGAGGGCGCCGCGCACCGGCAGGCCCGTGCCCACGTGGCCCGCGCCGGACACCAGCCCGCCCAGCGCGTACGTCACGCGCTTCGTCCAGGCCTGGTGGCGTTCCACCTCGCCCTGCTTGCGCGAGCGGAGCTCCTTGGGCACCTGGCTCTTGCGCGCGTAGACGTGGACGCACTGGCCGCACATCGCGCTGGCCACGCCCAGGTCCTTGTCGCAGCGCTGGCAGACCGCCCGGCCGCACCGCTCGCAGCCGCGCGACGCCTTCATGCGCCAGGAGGCCTCACCGATGACGGCCACCAGGGCCGCGAGCGCCGCGGTCAGACCCCAGCCCACCGGGCCCGCCGGCAGGACGGGCGACAGCCAGCGGCCCACCTGGGACTCCACGCGGGCGCCCTCCGGGGTGCCGTCCGCCAGGTCCATCCAGTCGCGCTCCGGCACCGCCGGAGACAGCAGCAGGCGGTTGAGCAGTGGGCGGTCCTCCGGCGGCGGCTCACGGCGCAGGAGCGAGTCGTCCAGCGACTGCGCGGTGGCGATGGCGGAGGTGGAGCGGTCCAGCTCCTTGCCCAGCTGATCATCCGGCAAGAGCCGGGCCCGGCGCCGGTACACCTGCCCCAGGTTGTAGTGCGGCGCCGCCATGGACGGATCCGCCCTGGACGCCTGCGTGTAGAGGAGCACGGCGCCGTCCACGTCGCCCAGGCCCAGGAGCGCGTTGCCGAAGCGCGTGAGCATCCGCGCGTCGCCTTCCTTCAGGGCGGAGGCGGCCTTGAAGTCCGCCCTCGCCTCCTCCAGGAGGCCCCGGCGGGATTCGTAGTACGCGAGCGCCCCCAGCTCCTGGAAGCGGGCGGTGCGCGCTTGCGCCCGGGCGCGCACCCGGGCCGCCGCGCCCTCCGCGGACAGGCCGCCGCGCTCCAGGAGGTAGACGTCCTCCGCGGGCGTGCCGGCGAAGACGGTGACGCGCGCCAGCGTCCCCGCGGCGAGCGGCATCAGCCCCAGGCCCACGAGCAGCACCGCGGCCACCCAGCGCTCGGCGCGGCCCACGTACAGCGCCACGGAGGCGAAGAGCACGAGCAGCACCGGCACCAGCCCCGCGCCCAGCACGGCGGGCAGCGCCAAGAGCAGCAGGCCCAGCAGGCCCGACTGCCAGCGCGTCACCGCCCGGGGGAACAGGTGGTGGAAGTCATGCAGCGCGTAGCGGATCCGCCGCAGGAAGAGCACCGCGACCACCGCCACCGCCGTGGCCGCCCACGCCGCGAGCACCAGCGCGCCCAGGTCCGTGAGCGCGGGCCTGCGGTAGCGCGCGTCCTTCGCCAGCGTCACGAGCGCGGTCTTCCACTCGCCCAGCGCGCGCGGCACGTTCAGCGGATCCTCCACCACGTAGGCTTCCGCCCGGGCGAAGCGCGCGGCGGGCAGCCCCGGGGACAGGGCCACGGCCACGTCCAGGAGCGCGAGCGCGCCCGTCAGGTCCCCGGCGCGGCGGCGGACCCCGGCCTCGCGCACGAAGCCCATGCTCAGGGGTTCCAGGTCGGAGGCGAGCACCTCCTCGCGCAGCGTGAGCAGCTCCTTCTGGGCCGCCTCCGCCGCCGCGAGGTCGTTGCGCGAGCGGGCCGCCTTCCACTTATCCCAGACCGCCAGCAGCTCCGCGTCCGTCACCTTCGGCGCCATCACCGGGGTGACTGCGGGACGGGCGGGGACGACGACGGGCGGGGGCGCGGGTTCGGCGGGAGCCGCGGGCTTGACGGGCGGCGGGGCGATGACGCGGCGCCGGGTGTCGGGGCGGGCCTCGGGCTCCGGTTCGTCGGCGGGCTCGGAGGCGGAGTCGTCCTGCGGATCCTCGTCGGTGGCACGGAAGACGCTGGGGTCCGGCTCCGGCTCGATGACCTTCTCCTCGATGCGCAGGAGCGGCTCCTGCGTCAACGCAGGGGCACGCGCGGGAACAAGCAGCACGAGGCTGCAACACAGGCCGAGGAACGAGCGGAGCATCCGGGCGTCCGATGATAGGCCACAGGGCGGACGATCCGAAATCATGTGGTGCCCGGCGCCCGTGCTACAGGAGCGCGCGGCGGGGGATTTGCTCGGGAGTGAATGAATGGCGGCGCCTGGAACAGAGCTGGAACGACTGGTGGAGATCATGCGGCGGCTGCGTGCCGAGGGCGGCTGCCCGTGGGACCGCGAGCAGGACCTGCGCTCGCTCCGCCCCTACCTGACCGAGGAGGCCTTCGAGGTCCTGGACGAGATGGACCGCGTCTCCGACGGCGGCCCCTGGCGGCCCCTGTGTGAAGAGCTGGGGGACCTGCTCTTCCAGATCGTCTTCCACGCGCAGCTGGCGGCGGAGCTGGGCGAGTTCACGATGGCGGACGTGTGCGCGGCGATCAGCGACAAGATCACCAGCCGCCACCCGCACGTGTTCGGGGATCAGCAGGTGAAGGGCGCCGAGCAGGTGCTGGCCAACTGGGCGCAGCTGAAGGCGGAGGAGCGCAAGAAGAAGACGGGGCGCGCGGGCTCCGTGCTGGACGGCGTGCCCACCGCGGCCCCGTCCCTGCTGCGCGCCGAGCGGCTCACGGAGAAGGCGAGCCGCATCGGCTTCGACTGGCCAGACCTGGCCGGGGTGCGCGGCAAGCTGGACGAGGAGCTGCGCGAACTGGACGAAGCCATCGCGTCGGGGGGCCGGGACGCCATCGAGCACGAGCTGGGGGACGTGCTGTTCTCGCTCGCGAACCTCGCCCGCTTCGTGAAGACGCCGGCGGAGGACGCGCTGCGCATGGCCACCCGCCGCTTCGTCAGCCGCTTCCAGTACATCGAGGCGAAGCTGCACGAGGAGCAGGTCCCCTTCGGCGGCGCCACGCTGGAGCACATGGAGCGCCACTGGCAGGCCGCGAAGGCCGTGGAGAAGGCGCTGCCCCCGCCGGCCCACCCGCCGCGCGCGTCCGTGGCCACCCTGCGTCTGGCCGTGCCGGACGTGGCGGCCCAGCGGGCCTTCTGGGACACCGTGGCCTCCTGGCTGGGCTGGGCCCCCACCCGTTCACCGGAAGGCACGGCGGCCTACACGGGCGCGGGGCTGGGGCTCGTCTTCACGCCGGGCGCCCAGGCCCCGGCCGGCTCCGCGGTGGCCCTCACCCTGGAGGCGCCCTCCCCGGCCGCCGTGGGCCGGCTCCTGGAGCTGTTCCGGGCCCACCACCCCGAGCGGTTGGTGGCGGGTTCCAGCTCCGCGGCGGGCTTCCAGTTCGCGGATCCGGCCGGGCTGCGGTGGGAATACGCCGCCCCGCCGGCTTGATTCCTCCTGCTCGGGGCCTCCGGGGGCATTCCGGGGGCCTCCCGGGCGTTCCGGAACGGGAAATCCTGATCGCGAACGCACGCGTGCCTTGACGCAACCAGGGCGTCGCAGTAAGGACGGCCACTCTTTTTTCCTTGCCTTGCCTTCCGCTGGAGCATTGCCTTGGCGAACACCAAGTCCGCAGAGAAGCGTCACCGCCAGTCCCTGAAGCGCCGTGCCCGGAACGTGAACGTCCGGACCACCGTGAAGGACGCCGTCAAGTCCGCCCGCGAGGCCATTGCCTCCAAGGACGGTACGAAGACGACGAACGCGCTGAAGGCGGCTTCCAAGACCCTCAACAAGGCGGCCAGCAAGGGCGTCCTCCACAAGCGCACCGCCGCGCGCCGCATCTCCCGGCTGGCGAAGGCCGCCGCGAAGGCGAAGGCCTAGTCAGTCAGTCGTCCCGTCGCACACCGCGCGTTGAGGACCGGGCTCCCCGGTCCTCACCAGGTGCTGGCCAACCGGTCGTATCCGTCGCGCATCAGCGTCTCAGCGAGGCGCGCCAGCGCGGCCTGACGGTTGGCCTCCGCTTCCAGGACGTTCCCGCGTCCCTGGAGGTAGTCCTCGGTCCCCGACACCACCGTCTCCCCGAGCAGTTGCCCCTCCTTCACGAGGCGCAGCCGCACCGTGGTGGAGACGCGGTAGTTGTTGCCGATGATGGTCGGGGACGCCCAGACGTTGAGCACCGCCCCTTCAATCGTGGACGTGCAGCCCGGAGCGCTGGCCAGCCGGCCCGCCTGGACGAGCTGTTGGCGCAGGTAGCGCGTGAAGAGGTTCTCCAGCGCGGGCTCCGGCGTCTCGTTGGCGAAGATGGGCGCGCACACCTGCCCGGTACCATCCGGCAGCGCCGAGCCCCAGGGGCTGAAGCGGTAGCCGCACCCGGCCCCCAGCATCGCCGCCGCCGCCACGCCCCACCGGAACGCCTTCACCGCACCCGCCTGCACCGCGTTCCTTGAGGGCCGCATGGGCGCGCACCCTACCCGCCCGCGATCCACCGTCAAGCGTCGGAGCCAGCCCAGGGACTGCCGCGCATGCCTCCGGCGGCCGTCTTCACATGGGGCCGGCGAAGGGCACGTTGTGCGCGCGGCCCGACTCGGCCAGGCCGGCGCGGGCCTCCTGGAGCCGGGCCTCGCGAGCCGAGCCTCGTGGCGCCATGCCCAGCGGCCACCGCATCCGCGTGCCGTCCTCCAGTTCCACGGTGAGGCCATGGTGACGGTAGAGCCCCGCGAGCAGCAGGCCGAGGACGCCCGCGGCGAAGGCCATGAGCCGTACCGCCTGCGTGGGAGCCCAGAGGAGGCCCAGCGCGGTGAAGGCGAGCAGACCCAGGGCCTCCAGGTACGGCCGCGTGCTCCACTCCAGGCGCCGCACCCGCGTCCACGGCACGTCGAGCGCCGGGCCCCCGCCCGGGCGCCCCTGGAACGACAGCCGTTCGTCGCTCACCGCCAGGGTGCGCCGGTTGCCCAGGTCCAGCGCCAGCGGGGAGACGCGGGGCGGAGGGGCAGAAGCCTCCGGAGCCACGGGGGGCAGGGGTGCCTCCGGCAGCTCCGCGTTGCAGAAGGCACAGCGGCGCCGGGCCGCCGTCTGGGGGCGCCCGCAGGAGGAGCACATGACGAGCACTTCCGCGGGCACTTCCCCTCCCTCGCTTGCCGTCAGCCGACGACGAAGTTCACCAGCCGCTTGGGGACGAAGACGAACTTGCGCAGCGTCTTGCCTTCGAGGGCGGCCTTCACCTTGTCGTCCGCCTCCGCCGCCGCGCGCACCGCCGCCTCGTCCGCGTCCGCCGCCACGCGCACCTCCGCGCGCAGCTTGCCGTTTACCTGCACGGCGTACGGAATCACGTCGTCCACCACCAGCGCCGGGTCGAACTCCGGCCAGGCCTCCGTGACGGTGGACGACTTCGCGCCGTAGGCCTCCGCCAGCTCGTCCGCGATGTGCGGCGCGAACGGGGTGAGGATGCGCGCGAGCAGCCGCATCGCCTCGCCCATCGCCGCCTTCTCCGCGGGCGTCTCCGGCGTGCCCACCGCGTAGAGCGCGTTCACGCACTCCATCACGCCGGCGACGGCGGTGTTGAAGGACAGGCGCTCGATGGCCTCCGTCACGCGCTTGACGCACTTGTGCGCCGCGCGGCGCGTCTCCAGCGCCTTGCCCTCGTAGGGGCCCGAGTGCGTGGCCTCCGCCGAGGAAGCGTGGTGCGTGGCGGCCAGCGTCCACACGCGCTTGAGGAAGCGGAAGACGCCCTCCACCTGCTCGTGGGACCAGTCGAAGTCGCGCTCCGGCGGGCCCGCGAAGAGCACGTAGGTGCGCGCCGTGTCCGCGCCGTACTTCGCCACGATGGTGTTGGGCGCCACGCCGTTGCCGTAGCGCTTGCCCATCTTGCGGCCGTCCGCGCCGTTGACGATGCCCTGCGTGATCAGCCGCGTGACGGGCTCGTCCACCGGAGAGAGCCCGAGCAGCTTCATCACCCGGGTCCAGAACCGGAAGTAGAGCAGGTGCATCACGCCGTGCTCGGGGCCGCCCACGTAGATGTCCACGGGCAGCCAGCGCTTGCCCTCCTTCGGGTCGAAGGGCGCGGCGTCGTACTTCGGCGACAGGTAGCGCGCGAAGTACCAGCAGGAGTCGACGAACGTGTCCATCGTCTCCGCCTCCCGGCGCGCGGGGCCGCCGCACTTCGGGCAGGTCGTGTTGATGAAGGACGGCACCTTCGCGAGCGGCGGCTCACCCTTGCCGGTGAGCACCGCCTGCGTGTCGATGTCCGGCAGCCGCACCGGGAGCTGGTCCTCCGGGACGGGGATGCCCTTGCGCTCCGGGTCGCACTTCTCGCAGTAGACGATGGGGATGGGCGTGCCCCAGTAGCGCTGGCGGCTGAAGCCCCAGTCCTTCTGGCGGTACGTCACCGTCGCCTTGCCCTGCCCCTGCCCCTCCAGCTTCGCGGCCAGCTTCACGCGCGCTTCGGCCGAAGGCATTCCGGTGAAGTCACCGGAGTCCACCAGCACGCCGTCCTCCGTGTAGGCCGCCTCCAGCGTCTCCCCAGCGCCGAGCTTGTCGCCCGTCGCGGGCTGGATGACGACGCGCACGGGCAGCGCGTACTTGCGCGCGAAGGCGAAGTCGCGGGCGTCGTGCGCCGGCACGCTCATCACCGCGCCGGTGCCGTAGTCGCTCACCACGAAGTTGGCGATCCAGATGGGCACCGGCTGGCCCGTCACCGGGTTCAGCGCGTAGCCGCCGGTGAAGACGCCCTCCTTCTCCGCGTCCTCGCCCAGCCGCTCCGTCTTGTTCTGCGCGGCCATCTTCTTCGCGAACGCGTCCACGTCCGCGCGGCGGTCCGCCGTCGTCACCTGGGCCACGAGCTTGTGGTCCGGCGCGAGCACCACGTAGGTGCAGCCGTAGAGCGTGTCCACGCGGGTGGTGAAGACGCGCAGGGCGGCGTCATGCCCCTGCACGCGGAAGTCCACCTCCGCGCCGTCCGAGCGGCCAATCCAGTTGCGCTGGGCGGCGGTGATGCGGTCCGGCCACTCCTTGAGCGTGTCGAGCGCGTCGAGCAGGTCCTGCGAGTACTTCGTGATGCGGAACGCCCACTCGGGCATCTCCTTGTCCTGCACCTCGGAGTCGCAGCGCTCGCAGCGGCCGTCCTTCACCTGCTCGTTGGCGATGACGGTGAGGCAGCCCGTGCACCAGTTCACCTTGCTGAAGCGGCGATAGACGAGCCCGCGCTCCAGCATCTGGAGGAAGAACCACTGGTTCCAGCGGTAGTACTCCGGCTGGCTGGTGTTGACCTCGCGCGTCCAGTCGTAGCTGTAGCCGAGCGTCTTGATCTCCGCCTTGAACGATTCGATGTTCTCGCGGGTGCGGATGACCGGGTGGACGCCGTCCTTGATGGCCGCGTTCTCCGCCGGCAGACCGAAGGCGTCCCACCCCATGGGGTGCAGCACGTCGAAGCCGCGCATCTGGTAGTAGCGCGCGTAGACGTCCCCGATGAGGTAGTTGCGCACGTGCCCCATGTGCATCTGGCCGCTGGGGTACGGCAGCATCTCCAGGACGTACTTCTTGGGGGCGTCCGGACGCCTGCCTGCCCGGAAGAGGCCCTCCTCTTCCCAGCGGGTCTGCCACTTTCCTTCAATCGACTGCGGCTCGTAACGCTCGTTCATCGCCATGGCTCCTCGGACTCTTAGCGGGAGGTAGGACACGCGGGCAACAAGTCTTGGCGCGTCGAAAGCCTGGACGCCCGGCGCCCCGGGGCCCCTGACCGGGAACCCGGGTGGGAGGGGGCCAGGCCGGCCCCAGGCAGGGGGTGGGCCTCGCTCGGTGCTTGCCCTCGGGCCCGGGCGCGACTAACTCGCCTTCCCGGTCTGGAGCAGAGGGAGAGCACCATGCAGGTCGTGAGTGTGAAGAAGGCCCTGTCGGGGGCCGTCGAAGCGGGCTCGAAGGTGGAGGTGCGCGGCTGGGTGCGGACGCGCCGCGACTCCAAGGCGGGCATCAGCTTCGTGAACGTGAGCGACGGGTCGGTCTTCGACCCCATCCAGGTCGTCGCGCCCAATTCGCTGCCCAACTACGAGAAGGAAGTGCTGCACCTCACCGCGGGCGCCTCCGTCATCTGCCGGGGCACGCTGGTGCAGTCGCAGGGCAAGGGGCAGGCCTTCGAGATTCAGGCGGATGAGGTCCAGGTGCTGGGCCTGGTGGACGACCCGGACACCTACCCCATCCAGCCCAAGCAGCACTCGCTGGAGTTCCTGCGGGAGGTGGCGCACCTGCGCGTGCGCACCAACACCTTCGGCGCCATCACGCGCGTGCGCAACGCGGCGGCGCAGGCGGTGCACCGCTTCTTCCACGGTGAGGGCTTCTGCTGGGTGAACACGCCCATCATCACCGCGAGCGACGCGGAGGGCGCCGGGCAGATGTTCCGCGTGTCCACGCTGGACGCGACGAACCCGCCGCGCGGGCCGGACGGGAAGATTGACTGGGGCAAGGACTTCTTCGGCAAGGAGGCCTACCTCACCGTGTCCGGGCAGCTGAACGTGGAGGCGTACTGCCTGGCCATGTCCAAGGTCTACACGTTCGGCCCCACGTTCCGCGCGGAGAACAGCAACACCACGCGGCACCTGGCCGAGTTCTGGATGATTGAGCCGGAGATCGCCTTCGCGGACCTCAACGAGGACGCGCTCTTGGCGGAGCGGTTCCTCAAGTACGTGTTCAAGGCCGTGCTGGACGAGTGCGCGCCGGACATGAAGTTCTTCGAGGAGCGCCAGCAGAAGGGCGTCACGGAGCGGATGGAGAAGTTCATCGGCTCCAGCTTCGAGCGCATCGACTACACGGAGGCCGTCTCCATCCTCCAGAAGGCGAAGAAGAAGTTCGAGTACGCGCCGGAGTGGGGCAAGGACCTCCAGACGGAGCACGAGCGCTACCTCACCGAGGAGCACGTGGGCCGGCCCGTGGTGGTGATGAACTACCCGGAGGCCATCAAGGCCTTCTACATGCGCATCAACGAGGACGGGAAGACCGTGGCCGCGATGGACGTGCTCGCCCCGGGCATCGGTGAGATCATCGGCGGCAGCCAGCGCGAGGAGCGCCTGGACGTGCTGGACGCGCGCATGCGGAAGTTCGGCCTCGATCCCGCCCACTACCAGTGGTACCGCGACCTGCGCCGCTACGGCACGGTGCCGCACGCCGGCTTCGGCCTGGGGTTCGAGCGCCTCATCGTCTACATGTGCGGCCTGCAGAACATCCGCGACGCCATCCCCTACCCGCGCGTGCCGGGCTCCGCGACGTTCTAGTCCGCGCCCCGACGCACTGAAGTCGCACTGAAGTCAGCGAGGGCCTCCCGTGGCGCGTCCCCGGGAGGCCCTTTCTTTTCGGGGCTGGATTGACCGGATCGGGGCCCTGGCTACGTTGGGAACCGTGTCCTGGCATCCGCATCAGGTGGCTCGCTGGCTGAGGCTCGCGCTGGCGTGCGTCGCGCTGGCGCTGGGCGCCGGTGCCTCCGCGCATCCCCTGCCAGGACCCCAGGCGGCGGTCGCGGTCCTCGTCGAGCGGCGCGCTCCCGAGGCCCGGTTCCAGACGGAGGCACCTGCCCGGACCGAGGCGCCCCGGCCGTCATCGCTCCCGCGGGTTCACGCCGGGACGTCCCCTGGCGGCGTTGCCCGGGCCTCGCGGCTCCCGGGGCCGCCGCGCCGCTACTTCCTGCTGCATCGAGCGCTCCTGCACTGAGGGCATCCAGAGGTCCCGTCCCTGGAAGGTCACTCAATCCCTGGAGTTCTCCATGCCGCCGCTCTTGCGTGCGGGACGCGCCTGCTTGCGCGTCCTCAAGGCGGGCCTGCGCAGGTGCATTCGCGCCTGCCGGCTCGTCCTCATCCTCATCCTCGTCATCCTGCCCAATCCCCTGGTGGTGGTCCTGTCCGTCTTCCTCGGGCCCGAGCGCCGCAACCATCCCGCAGAGGTCTTGCGAAAGAAGAAGAAGGAGTAGGCCGCCTTCGCGTTTCAGGCCTTCTTCGTGATGCCCGCGCGCTCCTGGGCGAGCGCGCCGAGCGCGGACCAGTCCTCGTCACCGCGTCCCTGCGCGACGCCGGTGAGGAAGTGGTCGCGCAGGAGGCTGGCCAGCGGGAGGGGCACCTCCGCCGTCCGCCCCGCTTCGAGCGCCAGCGTCACGTCCTTGAGGCCCAGGCGCAGCGCGAAGCCCGCGGGCGTGTACTGCCCCTTCGCGATGGCGCCCGCGTAGTTCTCGAAGATGGGCGCCTTGGCGAAGACGGACTTGAAGACGTCCAGGAACGCGGCGCGCTCCACGCCGCACTTCTCCGCGAGCGCGAAGGCCTCCGACAGGGCCTCCATCATGGATGCGATGAGGAAGTTGCCGGACAGCTTCACCGTGTTCGCGGCGGAGGGCCGCTCTCCCAGCTCCGTGAGGCCGCGCCCCAGGCCTGTGAGCACCGGACGCACGCGCTCTACCTGCGCCTTGGGGCCTGCCGCGACGACCCAGAGCTGCTTGCCCGCCGCTGCTTCCGGCCGGCCGAAGACGGGGGCCGACACGTAGCCCTGCCCCGCGTCCGCGTGCGCCTTCGTCAGGCGCTCCGACAGCGCGACGGAGATGGTGCTGGAGGAGACGTGGATGCCGTTCCTCGGCAGGGCGCTGACGATGCCGTCCTGGCCCAGCACGGCCGCTTCCGCGGCGTGGTCGTCCGCGAGCATGGACACGACGACCTCCGCGTCGCGTGCGGCCTCGGCGGGCGTCTTCGCCACGCGCGCGCCCTGCTGCTTCAGCGGCTCCGCCTTGGAGGCGGTGCGGTTCCAGACGGTGAGTTCATGGCCCGCGCCGGCCAGGTTCTTCGCCATGGGCGTGCCCATGTTCCCCAACCCGATGAAGCCGACCTTCATGAAGATGCTCCCTTTGCAATACCAGCGAGTTAAGGGCAGGCGTCACCCATCAAGCACCTCATCGTCCAGTGACTCGGAAGGTCAATCCAGACCGCATCCAGTAGCCGTTCAGATCTTGGCACGGCGCTACTTTCCTGCCTTTAACAAGCCGACTAGTCTTCTGTGAGTCTACTCCATTTAAGGTGGGTTTATGGATTCTCCATGGGAGCAACGACGTCTACCCGAAAGCCCCCGCAGTGAAGACAGGCGCGATGGGTACGAACGCGATCGGTCACGAATCATCCATTCGGCCGCATTCCGAAGACTCCAGGCAAAAACCCAAGTCCTAGGCATCGGTGAGGGAGATTTCCATCGAACCCGATTGACTCACTCAATGGAGGCAGCGCAAATCAGCAGAGGGCTTTTATATGTCCTTGGTCGCCAAACGCCGGACCTTAAGCGCCACCTGCCTCCGATCCATTTGCTAGAAGCAATTTGCCTTGCGCATGACCTTGGACACCCCCCGTTCGGCCATACCGGCGAGACAGCGCTCAATCTCGCCATGTTGGAACATGGCGGATTTGAAGGGAACGGGCAGACCTTGCGCCTCCTGGCAAAACTCGAAGCCCACACGGAAAATTACGGACTAAACCCAACACGGCGGACGCTCCTCGGCATTCTTAAATACCCGACTTCCTATTCACAGATTAGGAGCGCCGAAACAATCAAGACACCAAAAGACAGATTTGAAATCCGCTGGAACGACTGGAAACCACCCAAGTGCTATCTTGACGACGATAAAGATGTCGTTGATTTCATCTTGGAACCGCTTCCATCTGCCGAAAAATCGCGCTTCACGGAACCCCAGGCACCTGCCACAAAGAACAAGCACGGCAAGCCGAAATGGCAATCGCTCGACACATCAATCATGACGTTGGCCGACGATATTGCATTCGGCGTTCACGACCTTGAGGACGCTGCAGCGCTCGGGCTTATCGAACAAGCAGATATCGAAAATATTGCCTGGGACCCAGAAAGTGAGTGGGCGACCAAATTCGAAGTCAACAAGTCTCTACATAAGGTCTTCTCAAAGAGCCATCACATCAGGAAGCAAGGCACTGGGGCTCTTGTCAATGCTTTTATACAGGCAGCAAAGTGGTCCCAGACGGATGAATTCGAGACCCCTTTGTTGAAATATAACGCTCGACTCACAAGCGAAGCAGACGCTCTCCTGGCCAAACTCAAGGACGTCGAGTTTGAAAGAGTAATCAATACGCACACAGTGCAAACCTTGGAATATAGAGGTGGACACTTGGTCCTTGAGCTCTTCAAGGCGATCGCGGCCGCCCCCGAGAAACTATTGCCTGAAACATTCCGCATGGAACACAAGGCACGCACAGGCAAAGAGGCGATGCGAGTCATCTGCGACTACGTTTCGGGCATGACAGATGAGTTTGCCACCAAGCAGTACGAACGCCTGTTTGTTCCACGGCGGGGCAGTGCACTTTCCCCAGCTTGATTGCGCCAAATGACTACGTCTCTTCCGACACGTCCAGCCGCTCGAAGGCGCGGCCCAGGACGGCGACGCCCAGCGCCACCTCCGCGAACAGTGCTCCCGCCGCCACCAGCCCCGCGAGCGGAACCGCCCAGGGCCCCATGACAGTGAACAGCGGATAGCCCACCAGGAGGGCCACCACCCCCGCGGGCAACAGTCCCAGGAACGTCACCACCAGCGTGCCCACCAGCGTGAGCAGCCGCTGGCCCAGCGCCTCCACGCCGCGCGCCCGCTCGGAGTCCGCTGGAATCCACGCGGGCAGCAGCACCACCGCCGCGTTCTGCACGAACAGCCCCGCGAGCCCCAGCGCCGGCAACACCGGCAAGAGGCCCAGCACCACCGGCGCGGACCACGGCGCGAGCGTCTCGTCGTCCGTGCCCACGCCCAGCACCAGCGCCACGGCCAGCATCACCCACTGCGCCGCGCCCAGCGTCAGCGCGGAGGCGCCCAGCTCCGCGCCCACCACCTGCCGCCCCGTGAGGGGCAGGGCTCGCAATAGCTCCAGCTTGGGCAGGTCCATGCGCAGGTCGGTGCGGAACGCGCTCGGGCCAATCACGGCCATGGCCACCGCGATCATCAGGGCCATGGGCCCCAGGAACTCACGGCTGTTGGAGAACAGCCGCGTGTCCCCCATCAACAGCGCGAACACGGCGCCCATCACCCCGAAGGACAGCAGCATCACCAGCCCGCTGCCCATGCGCCTGCGCGCGATGAGGTTCTTCCAGAGCAGCGCCACCTCGGGACGCCCCCGGGCCTCGAGCACGAAGGGCACGCGGCCTACGCGCAGGTTGGCCGAGCGCGACGCCCGCTGCGCCCGCTGCCGCGTCCGCGCGTCCGCCCCCGCGACCGCCGAGTCCTCGAAGGGGACCTCCACCGCCAGCACCCAGGCGTAGTGCGCCACGAGCAGCGCCAGCGACGCCGGCAGGTAGCGCAGGAAGTCCTGTCCGCTGCGCGCCAGCGACGGAGCCACCAGCGCCCGGCCCGGCCACAGCACCGCGCGAGGCCCGGGTGCGTTGAGCACGTCGCGCAGCCACTCGCGCACGGCGAAGGGCGCGGAGAGGTTCTCCGGCAGCGGATGGTCGCGCAGCGTGGACAGCAGCGTGCCCATCCCCGCCACGAGGACCACCGCCACCACCGTCCACCGCACCGCGCTGCCCCAGCGCCCTCGCGACACGAGCCACGCGCGCACGAAGGACGCCGCGGTGCCGTGCAGGTACAGCGTCCCCATGGCCAGCGCCGCGCCCAGGAAGAAGAGCTCCGGCCGGGGGCTGGTGAAGCGCCCCACGAAGAGGGTCGCCGCCAGCGCCGCGAGCATCGCGCTCAAGAGGCCGCGCAGCAGCTTGTAGTGCAGCAGCGCCTGGCGCGTGACGGGCGCGGTGAAGAAGGTCTGCACCTCCGTCTGCGTGAAGGTCAGCGCCGGCCGGTCCGTGCCCAGCACCCACGCCGTCACCAGCGTGGCCAGCACCGACACCTCCAGCGAGAACTCCGCGAACAGCCTCGCGTTGGGAGACACCGCGCGGCCCGTGCCCTGGACGAAGACGCTGCGGCCCACCAGCGAGTACAGGTACGCGAGCCCCACCGCCGCGCCCAGGAGATAGCGCGGGCGCTTCAGCCGCTGCACCTGGCGCACCACCCGGTTGCGCCACGTCCTCACCCAGAGGAACGCCACCGCGCTCGGGAAGCTCACGCCGGTTCGTTCCCCCGCGCCGCCGCCTCCGCTGACGCCGCGCTGGTGATGCGCACGAACAGCTCCTCCAGCGACGCGCCGTCCCCCGCCCCGCCCGCCATCTGCTCGCGGATCTCCGGCAGCGACCCCAGCGCCACCGCGCGCCCTCCGGCGATGACGAGCAGCCGGTGGCACAGCTCCTCCACCAGCGGCAGCAGGTGCGACGACAGCACCAGCGCCGTGCCCTCTTCCGAGCGGCGGCGCAGCGACGCCTTCATCCTGCGGATGCCCAGCGGATCCAACCCCGTCAGCGGTTCGTCCAGGAGGATGAGCCGGGGCTGGTGCAGGAAGCCGCACGCGATGGACAGCTTCTGCTTCATGCCCCGCGACAGCTCGCCCGGCAGCGACTTCTCCCGTCCGGTCAGCTCCATCTCCTCCAGCAGCGCGCGGCCTCGCGCCTCCCAGTCCTCCACGCCGTAGAGGCGCGCGGTGAAGTTCAGGTGCTCCCAGACGGTGAGGTACTCGAAGAAGCGCGGCTCGTCCGGCAGGAACGCCAGCTGGCGCTTCGCCTCCACCGGCGCCACCGCCAGGTCATGCCCCGCCACCCGCACGCGGCCCACGGACGGCGGAAGGATGCCGGCCAGGCACCGCAGCGTGGACGTCTTGCCCGCGCCGTTGGGGCCCACCAGGCCCAGCACCTCGCCGGGCGCCACCTGGAAGGTCAGCCCGCGCACCGCCCGCACCGCGCCGTACGTCTTCTCCAGCCCCTCGACGTCCAGCGCCGGTTCCATGCGTGCCCTTGGGCCTCCTTGGGAAAGCTCAGCCGAGCTTCAGGAGTTCCTTCACGGTGTCCAGCACCACGCGGGCCTGCACGGGCTTCACCAGGTACGCGGTGGCCCCCAGCGCCATGGCCCGCTCGCGGTCCGCGCTCGCGCCCTCGGTCGTCACGACGACGATGGGCACCGCCCGGTGGTCTTCCGTCTGACGGATGTGGTGGATGAGCTTCAGCCCGTCCATCAACGGCATGTTGATGTCCGTCATCACCAGGTCGAAGCGCCCCTGCGTGGTGAGCTTCTTCAGCCCCTCCACGCCGTCCTGCGCCTCGATGCAGACCACGTCCGTCAGGCGCTGGAGCGCGTACATGATGCTGCGGCGCATGGCCTGCGAGTCATCCACCACCAGCGCGCGGATCTGCTGCGACATGGCCCTCAGCCTACCACCGGCGCACCGCCCGTCCCGGGTTTGTGCGGCGGCTGTCATGCACCCGGCGATTCACTGCCCGGAGGACTGCTTGCGGCGGCGCACCAGCGCGGCCAGCTCAGAACCGATGTCGTCCAGTGGAAGCACCCGGGTCACCGCCCCGGTGGCGATGGCCTCCTTGGGCATGCCGTACACCACGGCCGTGTCCTCGGACTCCGCCCACGTCTCGCCGCCCTCGCGGCGGACCGCGCGCACGCCCTGCGCCCCGTCCGCGCCCATGCCCGTCAACACCACCGCCACCGCGCGAGGGCCCAGCACCTCCGCCGCGCTCTCGAAGAGCCGGTCCACCGACGGGGCGTACTTGTCCGCGGGCACCGGCGACGGCGTGCGCAATTCCAGGCGCCCGGTCCGGTCCGACAGCAGCAGGTGCCGCCCGCCCGGCGCGATGTAGACGTGGCCCGGCGTCACCACGTCGCCCTCGCACGCCTCCGTCACCGTGAAGGGACCGATGCGGTCCAGGCGCTCCGCGAAGGCCCGGGTGAACTGCGAGGGCATGTGCTGGCCCACCAGCACGCTGACGGTCGGCTCGGAGGCCAGCCCCTCCAGCAGCCGCTGCACCGCGGGGGGCCCGCCCGTGGACGCGCCCACGGCGATGACCTGCGGCACCTCGCCCGTCAGCAGGGCGCTGCGCAGCGCGGCCCCGTGGCGTCCGCCGGACTTCACGTGGCGGGTCGCGTGCACCTTGTCGAGCAGCTCGCGCCGCAGCTTCTCCAGCGCCTCGGGGGTGCCCTCGGGCGGCTTGGCGATGAAGTCGAACGCGCCCAGCTCCAGCGCCTTGAGCACGTCCGACTGGTGCGCGTAGCTGGAGATGACGATGACGGGCGTGGGCGACGCGCGCATGAGCAGCCGCAGGAAGGTGTGGCCGCCCAGCCGGGGCATCTCCAGGTCCAGCGTCACCACGTCCGGCTTCAGGTCCAGGACCTTCTTGAGCCCCTCCTCGCCGTCCTGCGCCCAGTCCAGCACCATCACGTCGGAGGCGGACTCCAGCAGCGTGGTGAGCGTGCGGCGGTTGGTGGCCGAGTCGTCGATGACGAGCACCGTGAGCGGACGTGCCATCAGCGGCCCTCCCCGCCCGGAAGCTCGGGCCGGCGGTACACGAGGTCGCCCTTCAGGTGCACCAGCTCGAAGTCCGCGCCCAGGCTGAGCAGGTTCTCCGCGTGGCCCAGCAGCAGGTAGCCGCCGGGACAGAGCCGGTCGCGGATGACGCCCAGCACGCGGCGGCGCGCGGCCTGGTCGAAGTAGATCATCACGTTGCGGCAGAAGACGACGTCCGTGCGCGGCACCAACTGGCTGCCCGCCACGTCCGCCAGGTTGTGGTGGCCGAAGTTCACCCACGCCTTCACGTCGTCGCGCACGCGGACGCGGTTGACACCCACGGGGATGAAGTAGCGCTCCAGCAGGTCCGGCGGCGTCGCGCGCAGCGCGCTGGGGCCGTACTCCGCGCGGCGGGCCACGGCCAGCACGCGGCGCGACAGGTCCGTGCCGATGACCTCCACGTCCCAGTCGTTGAAGCGGCCGCTGTCCTTCAGCAGCATGGCCAGCGTGTACGCCTCCTCGCCGGAGGAACACCCCGCGGACCACAGCCGCAGCCGGCGCGTGTGCGCGTTGCGCTTCTCCAGGATGGGAAGCAGCTCCTCGCAGAAGGCCTTGAGCTGCGCGGGTTCGCGGAAGAAGTACGTCTCGTGCGTGGTGAGGGACTCCACCGCCGCTTCCAGCTCCGCGTGGCGCTGGGCGTCGTAGCGCAGGTAGCGGTGGTAGGAGCCGAAGTCCTGGATGCCCAGCGCCTCCAGCCGGGGCCACAGCCGGCGCTCCATCACGAACTTCATGTTCTCGTGGATGAGGATTCCGCAGTGCGCGTAGACGTGGTCGCGCAGCAGCCGGAACTCCTCCAGCGTCATCTCCGGGCGGCCCTCGTCGAAGCGTGGCATCCGAGTCCTCCCCTCACCGCCCCGACGACAGCCGGGCCACCGCGTCCGCCAGCGCCGCGCGGGCCAGCGCGTCCCGCTCCACCGACAGCGCCTGCTCCAGCGCGAGGAGGCACTCCGGCCGCCCCAGGCCGCCCAGCACGCGCGCCGCCGCCACCCGCACGTCCCAGCGCGGATGGCCCAGCAGCGACACCGCCAGCGCCGCGCCATCCGCCGAGGCCTCCGCCGACGCCAGCGCCGCCAGCGCCGCCTTCACCACCTCCGCGTCGGGGTGGCTGAGCGCGTCCCACAGCACGCCCGCGCCCACCGTCCCCAGCTTCGTCAGGGCCCGCACCGCCAGCATCGCGAGCCCACTGTCGCCGTGGCGCACCAGCGACTCCAGGTCCGCCGAGCGCTCCTTCGCGCCCGCCGCGCCCACCGCCTCCACCGCGGCCACGCGCACGCCGCGGTCCTCGTCCTTCAGCGCGAGCCCCAGGAACGTCGCGGCCTCCTTGCCGCCCTGCTGGCCCAGGGAGCGCACCGCGGCGATGCGCACCCGGGGGGACTCGTCCGCCAGCGCGCCGCGCGCCAGCTCCAGGCCCGCTTCGCCATCCACGCGGCCCGCCGCCTCCACCGCCGCCGCGCGCCAGGAGGCCTCTTCATCGCGCGCCAGCCGCCGCAGCAGGGGCAGCACCCGCGCGCCGCCCAGCCGGCCCAGCACCGCCACCGCCGCGGGCGTCGCGCGCTGCTCCACCGCCGCCTCCAGCGCGGTCAGCGACGCCAGCGGATGCGCCACGGTCAACTGCTCCAGCGCCCGCGCCGCGATGCCCGACAGCGCGGGGTCCGCGAGCAGCTCCACCAGCGGCGCCACGGCCTGCGGCGAGCGCGTGCGCCCCAGCGCCCGCACCACCACCGCGCGCAGGTCGTCCTCCGCCCACTCCAGCAGCGCGCACAGCTCCGGCACCGACGTCGCGTCCACCAGCAGCACCAGCGCCTCCGCCGCCACCGTGCGCGCGGGCAGCGACAGCGTGCCCATGCCCTCCAGCAGGAGGCGCCGTCCGTCCGGTCCCAGCTGGCCCAGCGTGAAGAGCACCTCGCGCAGGAGCCGGTCCTCGCGCGCCACCTCCGCCACCGGCACCGCGAGCGACGCCTCTCCCAGCGCCCCGGCGGCCACCAGCGCGCCGGCCCGCACCTGGACGTCCTCGCCGTCCAGCGCCTGCGCCACGCGCTCCGTCACGCCCGGGATGCCGCCCAGCACCGAGCGCGCCACCGCGTCCAGCTCCCCGCGCTCGTACGGGCCCAGCGCGCCGGCCTGCGTCCCCAGCGCGACGAGGGCCGCCTCTCGCACCGAGCGCACCGGCGAGGCCAGGGCCCGGCAGATGCGCTCCGTGGCCACGCCCGGAGCGTACAGGCCCAGCAGCCGCAGGGCGCTGCGCTGCAACGCCGGGTCCTCCACCAGCGCCATCACCCGCTCCAGCGGGGGCGCGCGCTTGAGCGACGCGAGGCCTTCCAGCGCGGCCAGCCGCAGCAGGGGCGTGGGCGTGTCCAGCAGCCCCTCCAGCGCTCGCGCCGCGGCGGGCCCGCCCATCCGGCCCAGCGCCTCCGCGGCGGCCACGCGCACGTTGAGGTCGCCGTCGGAGAGCGCGCGCAGGAGCACGTCCTCCACCTCCGGGTGCCCCAGCTGTCCCAGGATGTCCGCCGCCAGCTTGCGCTGATCCGGATCCTCGTGCTCCAGCAGGTGCACCAGCGGCTGCGTCGCCACGGGCCCCATGCCCGCCAGCGCCTCGGCCGCCGCGTTGCGTGCGCCCGTCTCGCCGCGCTCCCCCAGGACGGAGATGAGCCGCGCGGTGACCCCCTGCGCGTCCGGCACGCGGCGCAGGCCCTCCGCCGCCGCGTGGCGCACGCGCCAGCTCTCGTCATGGAGTCCGGTGGTGAAGGTCTCCAGGGCCCCGGGCGCGCGCGGATCCACCGCCTGCAACGCCCGGTACCGGGCCTCCTCCTGCCCCGCGGGGGACCGCACCGTGTCGCTCATCCGCCGTCCTCCTTCCGGGGGTCCGTTCCTCGGGGTGTCCGCATCCTGCTTGAAGCGGCGGAGGGAGTCGCGCCCCACGAGGCCGGAACGGAGGCCCGGCGGGCCCATTCCCCGAGGGCCCCTCGCGCCGGGAGGCAACCTGGCGCCGGCCTGGAACGTTCACCTTCACACCCTTTCAGGGGCTCCAGGGCTCCGCGTCCCAGCCCTCCTGCGAGAAGAACCAGAGCGAGTAGACGCCCAGCGCCGTGCCCAGCGGAAAGGTGGGCAGCGCCACGAGGGCGAGCAGCGTGGCCAGCCCCTTGGAGACACGGCGGCCGCGCACCAGCCCCAGTCCCAGGGCGAGCCCCGCGATGGACGCCGCCAGGAGCACGAAGAAGATGGCCGCCATCGCGAGGACCCAAGGGTTCTCCCACACCGGCAGCCGAGGGGCGGACCTCCCGGCGGCGGCGACGAAGCCCAGGGCGGCCGTGACGTACGCCATCGCCCCCGTGGCCAGCAGCATCAACGCGTGGACGAACAAGTAGAAGAACCCCAGCGACTTCCGGTGCCCGCTCAGGTCTCGCATGACGTCCCTTCCTAAATCCGGGGCGCGCACGGCGAAAACGGCGCGCTCACCCCCCGGACGGAGGGCGCGCGTCACGTTCCAGCTCCGCGCGCAGGAGCGCCTTCAGGTCCAGCAGCAGCCGCAGCCGCTCCGGCGGTCCGCACACGCCCACCACGAACGGCGTGCGACCTCCGGACATGAGCGCCGGCGCGGGCTTGATGTCGCCGCGGCGCACGCGCAGCACCTCCGCCACGCGGTCCACTCGCGCCACCACGCGGCGCGCGCCCAGCCGGCACACGAGCATCCGCGTGCGCCGCGTCTCCTGCGCGGGCTGACCCAGCAGGCGCCGCCGCAGGTCCACCACCGGGAGCATCGCGCCGCGCAGGTGCAGCACGCCCTCCACGAAGGCGGGCGCGTGCGGAATGGGAATCACGCGCTGGGGCGGGAGGATCTCCTCCACACGCATGATGTCCAGCACGTACTCCTCGTTGCCCACGAAGAAGGCGCACAGCTGCACCTCGGCTTCGGCCACCGGCGCGTTGCCGGGAACGTCGCCGCGCGGACGGCGGGTCAGCAGGTTCACGGGGTCCGTCATGGGGCGAGCGCCTGCTCCGGATCCAACAGGATGTAGAGCTGCGAGCCCTTGCGCCCCAGCCCCGCCACGCAGTCGCGGTCCCCGCGCAGCCCCGCGGGCGATAGCTCCACCATGGACGGCTTGAGCCGCACCACGCCCGCCACCGAGTCCACCCACACGCCCGCGGGCCCGTCGTCCATCTTGAGCACGAGGATGCGCGCCTCCCGGGGCGGCAGGCCCGCGTCCGGCCCCGCCACCAGCGGCGGAGCCTCCGCCAGCCGCAGCCGCAGCTTCACGTCGTAGACGGGCAACAGCTCCCCGCGCAGGTTCATCACGCCCAGCAGGTGCGGCTCCGCGCGCGGAATCTCCGTGAGCAGCGGCACCTTGCAGATCTCCCTCACCGCGAGGATGGGCACCGCGTAGCACTCGGATTCCAGGCGGAAGGCGAGGTACTCGACCGGCTCCTCCTCCAGCAGCGGCGGCGCCAGGTCGTCACTGCCCGCGGCGAAGTCCAGCAGGCCGCCGACGTCCTCGTCCGGGCGGTAGAAGAACGCGTCGAGCAGGGCTTCGAAACGGGACACGGCCGGGAGGATAGCAGCCCCCGGCGCGGACGCCTCAAGCGCGGCGCCGCTCGTGCGCGATGCCCTCTTCCAGGAGTTCCGCGACATCCAGCACCAGGACGGTGCGCCGGTTGCCCAGGTCGGTGGCGCCGGAGATGCCCTTCACGCGGCTCAGGCGGCCGCCCAGGGGCTTGGTGACGATGTCCTGCTGGCCGAACAGCTCGTCCACCGCGATGCCCAGCCGCTGCTGCGCCAGGCCCACCACGACGACGAAGTGGCGGTTCACCTCGCGCTCCGGCAGGTGGAACAGGCGCCCCAGCCGCAGGAAGGGCAGCGTCTGGCCGCGCAGGTCCAGCACCTCGCGGCGCTCCACGGTGCGGATGTCGCGCGGCTGCACGGAGAGGATCTCCAGCACGCTGTTGAGCGGCACCGCGTACGTGCGGCCGCTGACGCCCACCACCAGCGCGCGCACGATGGCCAGCGTCACCGGCAGCGTCAGGTGGAAGGCCGTGCCCTTCCCGCGCTCGCTCCACACGTCGATGATGCCGGAGAGGTTGCCCAGGTTGTTCTTCACCACGTCCAGGCCCACGCCCCGTCCGGAGAGCGAGCTGACGCTGGAGCGCGTGGAGAAGCCCGGCAGGAAGATGAGGTTGAGCAGCTCGCGCCGCGTCATCTCACTGACCTGCGGCGGGGTGACGAGCCCGCGCGCGAGCGCCACCTCGCGCACGCGCACCTCGTCGATGCCGGAGCCGTCGTCGGACACGCTGATGACGACGTGGTTGCCCTTCTGCTCCGCGCGCAGCCGCACCACCGCGCGCCGGGGCTTGCCCGCGCCGAGCCGCGCCTCCGGCCCCTCCGCGCCATGGTCGATGGCGTTGCGGATGAGGTGCATCAGCGGGTCGCTGAGCTCCTCGACGATGAGCTTGTCCAGTTCCACCTCGCCGCCGGAGCTGACGAAGTCGATCTCCTTGCCGGCCTCGCGGGCAATCTTGCGCACCAGCCGCGCCAGCTTGTCGAAGACCTGGCCCACCGGGACCATGCGCGCTTCGAGCAGCCCCTCCTGGAGCGCCTCCAGCTTGCGCTCCAGCTGCCGCGTCTCACGCGACAGCTCCTGGCCGAAGAGCTTGGACAGCGCGACCGCCCCGTCCTGCCGGGACGTCTCCGCCAGCCGCTGGAGGTTCGCCTTGATGAGCAGCAGTTCGCCCACCATGTTGATGAGCCCGTCCAGCCGCCCGATGTCCACGCGCACCGTCTGCGTGAGCGAGCGCAGGGACGTCTCTTCCGGCTTGGGACGGCCCGCGGGGATGGGCGCGGACGCGGCGGCCTGGAGCCCGACCACGGTGGGCGGAGGCGACACCGCCCGCATGCGCGGAGGGCTCCCCCCCGGAATCGCCGGCACGGTCGCGAGGCTGGTGGACGTCACGGCCGGCTCGGAGTCCTCGTCGGAGTCCTCCTCGTCGGTGTCCGCGAGCAGGACCTCCGCGTCGGCCTCTTCGCGCCCGGGAGCCGGCGGGGGCACGTCGAACGCGGGCCCCGCCGCACCTTCCCCTGGCTGGCGCACGGACAGCGGGGCCAGCTCCGCGGGCGTGCCCCGGAGGCCGTCCTCCAGCGCCTGCGCGCCGACCTTCGCGCCGAAGATGAGGTCGAACGCGATGCCGTTGGCGCCGCCCGGCCGCGACGAGGGCAGCGTGCTGATGACCTCGCCCAGGGGCTTGAGGCGCGCGTTCAGGTCCGCGAGCCCCTGGTCGAAGTCCGTGAGGTCGAACGCCGCGCGCACCCGCCACAGGGACACCCCGCGCCGCACGTTCTCGCGCAGCCGGTGCTCCTCGTACTCGGTGAAGACGGCGCGCACCGTCGCGTCCAGCTCCAGCCGCTCCAGCGGATCCTCTTCCACGGCGGGCGGAGGCGAGCCCAGCCGCGCCATCCGGTCCTCCATGGCCCGGGTGCGCTGGGTGAGCTCCTGGCCCTCCTCGGTCCGGGACGCCTCCCCGAGCAGCGCCTGGAAGGTGTCCAGCGCGTCCACCAGCGTGTCCAGGACCCCGTCGTCCAGCGTCAGCCGGCCCAGCCGCAGCCGGTCCAGCAGGTCCTCCGCCGCGTGCGCCAGCTGGCTGATGCGCTCCTGGCCGAAGAGGCCCGACAGCCCCTTGAGCGAGTGCGCCGCGCGGAAGATGCCGTTGATGTGCTCCGGATCCGCCTCCTGCCCGCGCGCCTCGTCCAGCGCCAGCAGGTCGCGGCCCAGCGCATCGAGGATTTCCGTGGCCTCGGCGACGAACTCCGCCAGCGCCTTGCCCCCGGGCGTCACAGCGGCTTCAGGAAGCGCCGCAGGAGCGCCTCCAGGTCCTCCGGCTGGAACGGCTTCACCAGGTAGCCGGCCGCGCCCAGCGCCATGCCCCGCGAGCGGTCCTGCTCACGCCCCTCGGTGGTGACGATGATGAGCGGCACGTCCCGGTAGTTGGGGTTCTTCTTGACGAAGTTGATGAGCTCCAGCCCGTTGATGTCGGGCATGTTGATGTCGGTGATGATGAGGTCGAAGCGCTGGCGGGGCAGCAGCTTCAGCGCCTCGAAGCCGCTGGCGGTGGTGACGGCCTCGACGCCGTCCACGGCCTCCACGGTCGCGGCGATGTGCTCGCGCGACACCTTGGAGTCCTCGACGATCAACACCTTGAACTTCATCGCGCGCGCCTCAGGGCCCGGATGCTAGCAGAACCCCCGCCCGGACGCTGCGCGTCAGCCCTTCCGGGATGACAGCGACCCGACAAGCCCCTTGTCCGCGAGGAGGGACACCCGTCCCCCCTTGAACGCGGGCAGGAACTGCCGCTGGTACGCCTCCGCGCGGGCCGAGTCACTCAAGGAAGCCCCCTGGGGGACCTCCAGGGCCACCGACTCCACCTTCGCGCGGCTCAGGACCTTCGCCGCGCCCGCCAGGGCCTCCCCCAGCGAGGCCGCGTCCAGGCGCTTCCGGGAGCCCAGCCCCACCACGAAGATGCGCGGCACGGTCAGCTTCCCGTCCGACGGCAGGAGGAGCCAGTCGTCCTTCACGCCGGTGAAGAAGCCGCCCTGGAGCACGCGGGACAGGGCGCCGCACAGCCGCCAGTCCACGTAGCCGGCGGAGGACGGCAGGGGGCGGTCGTCCTCGGCCACGAAGAGGCAGAGGGCGTCCACCCCGGTCAGCGCGTCCAGGCCCTCCAGGCCCACGTCCAGGGTCTGCGTCTGGCTCACGGCTTCCCGAGCGCCACCGCGACGCGGTCCAACAGGCCGTTGACGAAGGCGCTCGACTCCTCGGTGCCGAAGTTCTTCCCCAGCTCCACCGCCTCGTTGATGGTCACCTTGCGGGGGATGTCCGGGCGGTACTTCAATTCGAAGATGCCCAGGCGGAGCACGTTCCGGTCGATGCGGGACATGCGGTCCAGGCGCCAGTTGTGGCTGTGGCGTTCGATGAGCGCGTCGATTTCGTCGCGGTTCACCTCCACGCCCTCCACCAGCTCCTTGGCGAACTTCACCGCGTCCGGCTCCGGCTTGCCGTCCTCCGCGGAGGCGGCCCAGGCGGAGTCCAGGGCCTCCCGCGTGGTGGCGCCCTGGGTCATCTCCAACTGGTAGAGCGCCTGCAGCGCCCGCTCCCGTGCCGTTCTGCGCGCGCCCATCGCGGTTATCCCTTTCGCTCAGCGCCCGGCATGCGAGCGAAGAGGTTGACCATCTCGATGCAGGCCACGGCGGCCTCCGCGCCCTTGTTGCCCGCCTTCACGCCCGCCCGGTCGATGGCCTGCTCGACGGTATCGCACGTCAGGACGCCGAACGTCACCGACGCCGGCTTCGGGCCGGCCGCCGCGCTGAACGCCACCGAACCAATGCCCTTGGCGCACTCGCCCGCCACGTAGTCGAAGTGGGGGGTGCCGCCGCGAATCACCGCGCCCAGGACGATGATGCCCGCGTACTGACCGCTCTCCGACACACGGCGGGTGACGCCCGGCAGCTCATAGGTGCCGGGGCAGCGGTACACGTCGATGGCGTCGTCCTTCACGCCATGGCGCACCAGGGTGTCCACGGCGCCCTTCAAGAGCTCCTCCGTGATGAAGCTGTTGAACCGGGACACGCAGATGGCGAACCGGCCCTGGGGGGGGAGGAAATCCCCTTCGAAATAGCGAGGCATGGCGCGCTCCTTACACCACCTGCGCCCCTACCCGCGAGGGGTGAAACCCGCCGCCCGCACCACCGCCTCCGTCAGGCCCGTTCCCTGGCCAGCCGCCTCGGGGGCGCCCCGGAGGGCATACAGCCGGGCCACGTACTTCCCAATCAGGTCGCCCTCCAGGTTCACCTGGGCCCCGGGGCCCTTGCCGTGGAGCGTGGTGCGCTGTTGCGTCTCCGGAATCAGCTGCACCCGGAAGGTGCTGGCATCCACCGCGTTCACCGTGAGGCTGATGCCGTCGATGGTGACGGAGCCCTTCTCGATGAAGCAGGGGGCCAGCTCCGGGGGAAGCCGGAACACCATCACCCACGACCCGCCCTCCGCGAACGTCTCCAGGACCTCGCTGACGGCGTCCACGTGGCCCGACACCAGGTGCCCGCCCAGCCGGTCCCCCAGCGCGAGCGCCCGCTCCAGGTTCACCCGGTCGCCCGTGCGCCGGGCCCCCAGGGTGGTGCGCCGCAGCGTCTCCGGGGCCGCCTGCACGCGGAAGGTGTCCCCACCCTTCTCCACCACCGTGAGGCACGCGCCGTCCACGGCGATGGATTCGCCCAGGGCGAAGGCTTCCGCGCCCAGCGAGGTGCGAATCCAGAAGTCGGTCATCGCGCCGGAGGTGACGCGGGTGATGGTGCCAGTGTCCTGGATGAGGCCGGTGAACATGACCGGGACTTATAACGAAAGCCCCGGCGGCACGCTGGCCTGTCAGAGCAGGGCGCGCAGGAGGACGTCGTCCCCCACCTTCTCCATCGTCAGGTCCTTCACGGCCAGGGCGTGGGCCATGTCCTTCACGCCCAGCTCACCCGCCCACGACAGGCCCCCCGCCCCCACCAGCTTGGGAGCGAGGAACAGGGCGAGCGCATCCGCCAGGTGCTCGCGCAGCAGCGTGCCGTACAGGCCCGCGCCGCCCTCCACGAGCACGTGGTTGAGCCCCTCCTTCTTCACGCGCTTCAGGACGGCCTTCAGGTCCACTCGGTCCTGCTTCGCGCGCACGTTCCACACCTCCACGCCCTGGGCCAGGAAGCGCCGGGCGCGCCGGCCCTCCGGGTCCTCCAGCGTGGCCACCACGGTGCGCGCGGGGCTGCGCAGGTTGAAGACGGTGTGGCCCGGGGACAGCTTGAGGTGCGAGTCCACCACCACGCGCACGGGGTCCTTGCCCCCGCCGCCGGGCAGCCGCGTCGTGAGCTGCGGGTCGTCCATGCGCACGGTGTTGGCGCCCACGAGGATGGCGTCCACCTGGTCGCGCAGCCGGTGCACCCACGCGCGCGACGCCTCGCCCGTCACCCACTTCGAGTCGCCAGAGGGCGCGGCGAGCTTCCCGTCCAGCGTCACGGCGGCCTTGAGCGTCACCCACGGCAGGCCCGTGCGCATCATCTTGAAGAAGGGCCGGTTGAGCGCGTCCGCCTCGTCCTTGAGGACGTGCGTCACCACTGCCACGCCGCCGCGCTTGAGCCGGTTGAGGCCCTTGCCGGAGACGAGCGGGTTGGGGTCCGACGACGCGCTGAACACGCGCCGCACGCCGGCCTCCAGCACCGCCAGGCTGCACGGCGGGGTGCGCCCGTAGTGGTCGCACGGCTCCAGCGTCGTGTAGAGGTCCGCGCCGCGCGCCTTGGAGCCCGCGGCCTCCAGCGCCACGACTTCCGCGTGCGCCGTGCCGGCCTTCTTGTGATGGCCGCGCGCGATGATGCGCCCGCCCTTCACCAGCACCGCCCCCACGACGGGGTTGGGGCTGGTGCGGCCCAGCCCCTTGGCGGCCTCCTCCAGCGCGATGCGCATGAAGAACTCGGCCACCGCGTGGTCGAAGTCCGCCGCGCGCTTGGAGCGGGGCGTCTTCACCGCCTGCAACCGTGACCGCGTGAGCAAGCGCATACCGCCCTTCCTAACCGTCCTTGGGCGGAGTCACAGGCGGCTTCGCCTTGCGCTCACGCTCCTGGTCCTCGAGCAGGTCCTTCAGCTCGTGCATGAACTCGGAGATGTCCCGGAAGCTGCGGTACACGGACGCGAAGCGCACGTAGGCCACTTCGTCCAGTTGCTGTAACCGCCGCATCACGTGCTCGCCAATCGATGAGGAGGGCACCTCCTTCTCCCCCATCCCCTGGAGCATCCGCTCGATGTCCTCCACCGTCGCCTCCAGCTGCGCGGCGGACACCGGGCGCTTCTCACACGCCTTCTTCAGGCCGTTGAGCATCTTCTCGCGGTCGAAGGCCTCGCGCCGGCCGTCCTTCTTCACGATGAGCGGGTAGAGCTCCTCCACCCGCTCGTACGTGGTGAAGCGGCGCTTGCAGGCCAGGCACTCGCGGCGCCGCCGGATGACGGAGCCCTCGTGCGACTCACGCGAGTCGATGACCTTGTTCTCCGGGTCCTGACAGAAGGGGCAGCGCACGGGCGGCTTACTTCAACCGCGAGGCGTACAGCGGGAAGCCCTGGGCCAACTCCTTGACCTGCCCCTTGACCCGCGCGAGCGCCGCGTCGTCCTGCGCGGCGTCCAGCGCCTGCCCGATGAGCCGGCCCACCACCGCCATCTCCGCCTCGCGCATGCCGCGCGTGGTGATGGCCGGGGTGCCCACCCGGACGCCGGAGGTCGTCGTGGGCTTCTCCGGGTCGAAGGGGATCATGTTCTTGTTGACCGTGATGCCCGCCTTGCCCAGCACGTCCTCGGCCACCTTGCCGGTGAGCTTCTTGGCGCGCAGGTCCACCAGCATCAGGTGGTTGTCCGTGCCGCCCGAGCACAGCCGCAGGCCCGCGCTCTTCAGCGCCTCCGCCAGCGCCTGCGCGTTGGCGACGATCTGCTTCTGGTAGGCCTTGAACTCCGGCGTCAGCGCTTCCTTGAAGGCCACCGCCTTGCCCGCGATGGCGTGCATCAGCGGGCCGCCCTGGATGCCGGGGAAGATCTGGCTGTTGATGGTCTTCGCGAAGGCCTCGCGCGACAGCACCATGCCGCCACGCGGACCGCGCAGCGTCTTGTGCGTGGTGGTGGTGACGATTTCAGCGAAGGGCACCGGCGACGGGTGCACGCCCGCGGCCACCAGGCCCGCGATGTGGGCCATGTCCACCAGCATGGCGGCGCCCACCTTGTCGGCGATCTCCCGGAACTTCGCGAAGTCGAGCGTGCGCGGGTACGCGCTCGCGCCCACCACCAGCACCTTGGGCTTGTGCTCCAGGGCCAGCGACTCCACCTGCGCGAAGTCGATGGTCTCCGTGTCGCGCGACAGGCCGTAGTGGACGACCTTGTAGAGCTTGCCGGAGAAGTTGAACGACGCGCCGTGGGTGAGGTGGCCGCCGGAGTTCAGGTCCAGCGACAGCATGGTGTCGCCCGGCTTCATCAGCGCCATGAAGGCGCCCATGTTGGCCTGGCTGCCGGAGTGCGCCTGCACGTTCACCGCGTCCGCGCCGAACAGCTCCTTCGCGCGCGCGATGGCCAGGTTCTCCGCCACGTCCACCACCTCGCAGCCGCCGTAGTAGCGCTTGCCGGGGTAGCCTTCCGCGTACTTGTTGGTGAGCACGGAGCCCACTGCCTCCATCACCGCGGGGCTGACGAAGTTCTCCGAGGCGATGAGCTCCAGCCCCTCTTCCTGACGCTCCGTCTCGTGCCGGAGCACCTGGGCGATTTCAGGATCCACCTGGGACAGCGTGCGGGTGTTCTCCATGGGGGTTGCCTCCTGGCGTGCGAACGAAGGGGACTGCGAAGGGACGCTTCAACGGCCCGTCAGCGCTGCTGGGCCTCGACGTCGCGAATCTTCTGGACGCGCTTCTCGTGGCGGCCGCCCTCGAAGGCGGTGGAGAGGAAGGCCTCCAGGATGCCGCGCGCGACACCCGCGCCCACCACGCGCTGGCCCAGGCACAGCACGTTGGCGTCGTTGTGCGCGCGGGTCATCCGCGCCTCGAACTCCGTGGTGCACAGGGCCGCGCGGACGCCCCGGTGCTTGTTCGCCACGATGCTCATCCCGATGCCGGTGCCGCACACCAGCACGCCCAGCGTGCCGGCCTCCGCCACCACCGCGCGGGCCACCTGCGAGGCGAAGTCCGGGTAGTCCACGGACTCGCGCGTCTGGGGGCCCAGGTCCTGGAAGTCGGTGCCGCGCTCCTTCAGGAGCGCCACCATTTCCTGGCGCAGCTCGATGCCCGCATGGTCGGAGGCGAGGATGACTTTCACGGCCGGACTCCGGAAGGCGGGGCCCGCGCTTTTGAGGGCGGGGCCAGGAAGGAGGGCCCCTGCCCGCCGCTCCTTTTCAGGGAGCAGCGGGCCGGAAGGCCGTCAGGTGTAGCGCTTGAAGACGAGCACCGCGTTGGTGCCGCCGAAGCCGAACGAGTTGCTCATCACCGCGTCGACGCGGGCGTCGCGCGCCGTGTTGGGCACGTAGTCCAGGTCGCAGTCGGGGTCCGGCGACGTCATGTTGATGGTGGGCGGCAGCACGTTCTTGGTGAGCACCTGCACGCTCACCACCGCCTCCGCGCCACCCGCCGCGCCGAGCATGTGGCCCGTCATGGACTTGGTGGACGACACCGCCAGCTTGCGCGCGTGGTCGCCGAACACGGCCTTGAGGGCCTTGGTCTCATTGGCGTCGTTGAACGGCGTGGACGTGCCGTGGGCGTTGACGTAGCCCACCTGGTCCGGCCGCATGCCCGCGGACGCCAGGGCCAGGCGCATGCAGCGCGCCGCACCCTCGCCCTCCGGGGCCGGCTGGGTGACGTGGTACGCGTCGGAGTTGGCGCCGTACCCCACCACCTCCGCCAGGATGTTGGCGCCGCGCTTCTTCGCGGCCTCCAGCTCCTCCAGCACCACGATGCCCGCGCCCTCGCCCATCACGAAGCCGTCGCGCTCCTTGTCGAAGGGACGGCTGGCGCGCGCCGGGTCGTCGTTGCGCGTGGACAGGGCCTTCATCACGGAGAAGCCGCCCATGCCCAGGGGCGTGATGGCCGCCTCCGCGCCGCCCGCGATGGCCGCGTCCGTCTCACCCAGGCGGATGGACTTCCAGGCCTCGCCGATGGCGTGCGCGCTGGTGGCGCACGCCGACACCGGGGACCAGTTGGGGCCCTTGCAGTTGTAGCGCATGGAGATGAGCCCAGGCGCCATGTTGATGATCATCTGGATGATGAAGAAGGGCGACAGCCGGTCGAACCCCTTCTCCAGCCCCTTGCGGTGCTGCTCCTCCAGCGAGGAGATGCCCCCGATGCCGGAGCCCACGATGACGCCCACGCGCTCCGGCTGGTAGCCATGGGGCGCGTCCGGGCCGATGGGCAGGCCCGACTCCTTCACCGCCATGTCGGCCGCGGCCATCGCGTACTGGGCGAACAGGTCCATCCGGCGCACTTCGCGCCTGTCGATGAACTGCTCGGGCTGGAAGTCCTTCACCTCGCCCGCGATGCGCGCGTCGAGCTTCCCCAGATCGAAACGGGTGATCGTGCTGATGCCGGACTGCCCGGCCAGCATCGCCTGCCAGTTCTTCTCGGTGCCGGTGCCCAGCGCTGAAATGATGCCGGTGCCGGTGATGACGACTCGACGGTTTGACACTGTTCTTCTCCGCTGACCGCGATGGGGCGCGGAGCGCCGGTGAAGGCCGCTCCCAAAGGCCCCGACACTCCCGGGTGTCGCGACTGCCCTGCCTACTTCTTGTGGGTCTTCACGTAGTTCACGGCGTCGCCGACGGTCTTGATGTTCTCCGCCTCGTCGTCCGGGATCTCGACCTCGAACTCCTCCTCCATCGCCATGACCAGCTCGACGATGTCGAGGCTGTCCGCGCCCAGGTCCTCGATGAAGGACGACTCAGGCTTGATCTCGTCCTCACCCACCCCGAGCTGGTCGGCGATGATGGACTTGATCTTGGCTTCCACGTCGGTTGCGTTGGACATACGTGCAGAACCCTCCAGCTCCAGATGGGACCCGCCGTTTGTCTCGCGGGTCGTCTTCAAGGCGGGCGCGGTATATCCCACGCCCGGCGGCAATCCAACCTTGGCTTACATGTACATGCCGCCGTTGACCTTCAGGACCTCGCCGGTGATGTAGGACGCCGCATCACTCGCGAGGAACAACACGGCCCCGGCGACCTCCTCCGGGTTGCCCAGGCGGCCCAGCGCGATGCCGCCCACCATCTTCTGCCGCAGCTCGTCGTCCAGGTGGGAGGTCATGTCCGTCCCGATGAAACCCGGGGAAACCGCATTGACGCGGATGCTCCGGCTGGCCAGCTCCTTGGCCACCGACTTCGTCAGGCCGATAAGCCCCGCCTTGGCGGCCGAGTAGGCGGCCTGCCCCGGGTTGCCCATCTCCCCCACGACCGAGGTGATGTTGATGATGGCACCGGCCCGCTGCTTCATCATGGGCCGGCTGGCGGCGCGGATGAGCGCGAAGGCGCCCCGGAGGTTGGTGTCCAGCTGCCGGTCCCAGTCCTCGTCCTTGACGCGCATGACCAGGCCGTCAATGGCCATGCCGGCGTTGTTCACGAGCACGTCCAGCCGGCCGTGCGTCTTGACGACGCCGTCGATGGCGCCCGCGCACGCGGCGGTGTCCGCCAGGTCGAAGCGCACGGCCTCCGCCTTCGCGCCCGCCTGCTGGAGCAGGCCCACCGTCTCCTGCGCGGCGGCCTCGTTGCCCACGTAGCTGATGACCACGGTGGCCGCGCCCGCCTTCGCGAAGGCCAGCGCGCACGCCCGGCCGATGCCGCGCGAGCCGCCCGTCACCAGCACCACCTTGTCCTTGAAGCCCTCGCTCATGCTGCCCCCAACGCGGCGAGCACCTTCTCCAGGGTCGCGGCGTTCTCGACGTTGAACGACTCGATGTCCTTGGTGATGCGCTTGATGAGGCCGCCCAGCACCTTGCCCGGCCCCAGCTCCACCACGTGCGTGACGCCGTTCGCCTTGAGCGACTCCACGCACTCAATCCAACGCACCGGCGCGCTCACCTGCTCCAAGAGCAGCGGCACCACGCGCGAGGCGTCCGCGTTGGGCCTGGCCTCCACGTTGCTCACCACCGGCACGGACGGCGCCTGGATGCGCATGCCCGCCAGCACCTCCGCCAGGCGGGGCTTCACGGGGTCCATCAGCGCGCAGTGGAAGGGGGCGGAGACGGGCAGCGGCATCACGCGCTTGGCCCCGGCCTCCTTGCACTTCGCGCCCGCGCGCTCCACCGCGGCGGCGTGGCCCGCGATGACCGTCTGCTCGGGGGAGTTGTAGTTCGCGGGGGCGACGACCTGGCCTTCCGCCGCGGCGTCGCAGGCGGCCTTCACCGCGTCCGGGGTGAGGCCCAGCACCACCGCCATGCCGCCCGTGCCCACGGGCACCGCCTCCTGCATGAACGTGCCGCGCGCGCGCACCGCGCGCACCGCGTCCTGGAGGTCCATCGCGCCCGCGGCCACCAGCGCGGAGTACTCGCCCAGCGAGTGGCCCGCGACGAACGCGGGGGCAGGTCCCCGCTTCTGGAACACCGCGTGCACCGCGGCCGACACCGTGAGGATGGCCGGCTGGGTGGTGGCGGTGAGCTTCAGCGCCTCTTCCGGGCCCTCGAAGCAGGTGGTGGAGAGCTTCTCGTGCAGCGCGTCGTCCACGGCGTCGAAGACGGCCCGCGCTTCAGGGAACTGCTCGTAGAGGTCCTTGCCCATCCCCACGGCCTGACTGCCCTGCCCGGGAAACACGAACGCGACCTTCGCCATGTTGCGGTCCTTCCTTGTGTCGTCCTGCCTACCAGCGCACCACCGCGCTGCCCCACGCCATCCCCGCGCCAATGGCCATCATCGCGATGACGTCCCCGCGCTTGAGGCGACCGGCGCGCTGCGCCTCGTCCAGCGACATGGGCAGCGAGGCGGACGACGTGTTGCCGTACTTGTGCAGGTTGAGCCAGCATTTTTCCTTGGGAATCTCCAGCCGCTCCATCACGGCTTCCAGGATTCGCAGGTTCGCCTGATGGGCGATGACGTGGTCCACCTGCGTCGTGGTCATCCCGTGGACACCCAACGAGGCCTGGGTGGATTCCACCAGCGCGCGCACCGCGAAGCGGAAGACTTCCTTCCCGTTCATCTTGAGCTTGTGAAGATTTGCATCCACGTTGTCCGCGGTGACGGGGGTGCGGGAGCCGCCTGCGGGGATGCAGAGCAGGTTCGCGAGCTCGCCGTCGGTGCGCAGGTGGGTGGAGAGGATGCCGCGCGGCGCCATGGCGTCGCCCTCCGCGTCCGGCTCCGCGCCCAGCACCAGGGCGCCCGCGCCGTCCCCGAAGAGGACGCAGGTGTTGCGGTCCGTCCAGTCCACCGCGCGGGTGAGCACGTCCGCGCCCACGACGAGCGCGCGCTTCACCTGGCCGGAGCGCACGAATTGATCCGCCACGCTCAGCGCGTACAGGCCTCCGGCGCACGCGGCGGACACGTCGAAGGCGAAGGCGCGCTTCGCCCCCAGCTTCGCCTGCACCAGCGCGGCGCAGGACGGCATGGGCATGTCCGCGGTGACGGTGCCCACGACGATGAGGTCCAGGTCGCCGGGGGCCACGCCCGCCATCTCCAGCGCGTTGCGCGAGGCCTGCACCGCCAGGTCGCTCGTCGCCTCATCCGGGGCGGCCTGCCTGCGCTCCTGGATGCCGGTGCGCTCGCGGATCCACGCGTCGCTCGTGTCGACCAGGCGCTCCAGGTCCTGGTTGGTCAGGACCTGCGCGGGGGCATAGGAGCCGGTTCCGATGATGTGCGTGCGTGCCAAGAGGCCTCCGAAGTCGTCGGAGTCCAACGCCCGGCCCGCGCGCTCTAATCGGCCCCTTCGTCCCCGTCCGCCTTCCTCCCCCGCTGGTGGGGAGGAAGCCAGGCGGCGGCGTTGGCAATGCAGCGCGTCAGCTCTTCCTGCACGCCCGCGCGCACATGCTGCAGCGTGGTGACGAGCGCGTTGTGGATGGCGCGGGGGGAGGAGCGGCCGTGCGCGACGATGCCCACTCCCTGGAGGCCCAGGAGCGGCGCGCCGCCATATTCGGCGTAGTCCATGACGCGGCGCAGCCCCGCCAGGGTGGGCTTGAGCAGCAGCGCGCCCAGCTTCTCCGGCAGGCCGCCGCGCTTCTCGATGGCGGAGCGCAGGAGGCCGGTGATGCCCATGCCCACGCCTTCGGAAGTCTTCAGGACGATGTTGCCGGTGAAGCCGTCCGTCACGACGACCTCCACGTCGCCGGAGAACAGGTCCTTGCCCTCCACGTAGCCCACGAACTCCAGGTCCGAGCGGCGCAGGAGGGCGCTGGCGTCGCGCGTGAGCTGCGTGCCCTTGGATTCCTCCTCGCCGTTGGAGAGCACCGCCACGCGGGGGCGCTTCACGCCCAGGCGCGTGCGCGAGTACGCCTCGCCGAGCACGGCGAACTGGGCCAGGTGCGAGGGGCGGCAGTCCACGTTGGCGCCCGCGTCCAGCAGCAGGCAGCGGCCTTCGCCCTTGAGGGCCGGGAACAGGGCCGCGATGGCCGGACGCTCCACGCCGGGGATCCGGCCGAGCGTCAACATGCCACCGGCCATCACCGCGCCGGAGTTGCCCGCCGACACGAGGGCACACGCCTCCCCTTTCCGGACGAGCTCGAAGCCCACCCGGAGCGAGGAGTCCCGCTTGCGTCGGAACGCAGCGGTGGCGGGGTCGTCCATCTCCACCACTTCGGACGCGTGGTGGAGATGCACGTTGGCGGGCGCGCCGGCGCGATCCAGGACGGGACGTACACGCGTGGCGTCCCCGACCAGCACAAGTTCGTGCCCGGGATACGCTCGCGCGAACAGCACGCCCCCTTCCACGACGGCGTCGGGGGCGTGGTCGCCACCCATCGCGTCGAGGACGAGCCGCACCAGCAGCCTTCCGCTTTCAACTACTCCGCGGCGGTCGCGATGACCTCACGGCCACCGTAGTTGCCACAGGCCGCGCAGGCGCGGTGCGGCATCACGGGCTCCTTGCACTTGGAGCACTTGATGACCTGGACGGGGGTCCGCAGGTTGTTGTTGCCGGCCCGACGACGGTCCCGGCGCATCTTCGACGTCCGCTTCTTGGGAACTCCCACGGCTCACCTCGGCATCGGACCCGTCCCCCCTCGCGACCTGCGAGGGGCATAGGGACCGTCAGTTCAACTTGATGTTCTTCAGCGGCGACAGGCGAGGGTCCACGACCTTCGTCTCGCAGCCGCACTTCTTCTCATTGAGGTTCTGGCCGCACTGCGAGCAGAGCCCCTGGCAGTCTTCCCGACAGACCGCGTTCATCGGGAGCGCGAGCAATACCTGTTCCCGGATGATCGGATCCAGATCGATCGTCTTCCCATCGAAAACCTGCTCGTCCGCCTCGCCCAGCGCGAAGGTGCCCCCGGATTCACCCTGGGTGCGTTCCTTCTTCTCCATGGCCTTCTCGTCGTCGTCCTTGAAGTCATCGCCCCGGGCCAGGGACTCCGGCACCAGGTTGATGGTGAAGGACACGGGAAGGTCCAGCTTCACGTCCGCGAGGCAGCGCTTGCAGGGCGCGCCCACGTGGACCGTGAAGCCGCCCGTCAGCAGCACGCCGCCACTGACCTTGCGCAGGGTGGCCTGGAGCGTCGACGGAGCGGTCGCCTGGAAGCCAGTGCCCTCGCCGGACCCCTGACCTTCCAGGGCCTCCTTGAGGACCCCGGGAGCGATGGGCTCGTCGAGCTTCAGCCCCGCGTCTTTGATTTGTTCAATCTTTACGACCATCTACAAGGCTTCCCGGCAAAAGGGCGCGCAACATAGAGGGACTCCCCCCGTCAGTCAACACGCCGGGTTGGACTACCGAGCCGCGCCGCGTGGATCCCCTCAACACCGCTCTGGTAGCTTTCCATCTGATGCGCTTCCCCGCTCGACGTTCGCGGGGCGCACTCTGTGTCTGGGGGCTCGGGCTGATGCTCGCCCTGCCGGCGCAGGCCCGTGCGCCCCTTCCCCCGTCCACCCTCCTCTTCCAGCTTGGCCCGACGAGCCCCGCCATCGACGCGGCGAAGGACCTGCTGGAGGCCGGCCGCTTCCAGGAGGCCCTGGACGTGGTGCGGGGCGGGCTGGACGCGCCCGACGTCACGGACGACGAGCTGGTGGAGCTCTACCGCCTGCAGGGGCTCACCGCCCTCTACCTGGGCGACGAGGCCCTGGCGCGCGGCGCGTACGAGAAGCTGCTCCAGGCCCGGCCGGACTTCGAGCTGCCCCGCTCCGCGCCGCCCAAGGTCCGCGACCTCTTCGCGAAGCTGAAGGAGGACCTGCGCCACCGCCGCGTCCACCCCGTCACCCTGCAGGTGGACCCCATCCCGGACCCCGCGCCGGGCGAGCGCGTGGAAGTGGACGCCACCCTCCGGGACATGGCGCTGGGCGCGCGGGCGCGGCTGTTCTACCGGCGCGCGGGGGCGCAGGGCTTCTCGTCGGTGGACTTCGTGCGCGACCGCGCCCGGCCGGAGCACTACACCGCCGTGCTGCCCGCGTACGAGCTGCCCGTGGAGAGCACGCCCTATGAAGTGGAGTACTACTTCGAGGTCGTGGACGCGGCCGAGCGGCGGCTCGCCGGACGCGGGGATCCGTTCCATCCCCTCCTCTTCCAGGTGGCGTCGCGAAGCGCGCCCACTACGGCCCTGACGGAAGGCGCCAGCCGCCCCTGGTACAAGAGCCCCTGGCTCTGGGTGGCCGTGGGCGCGGTGGCCATTGGCGGCACGGCAGGGGTGGTGGCCCTGTCTTCCTCGGAGGAGCGCGGCCGCGTGCCCATCACCATCCGCCTGGAGGACGCCGCGCCATGAGACACGCAGCCCTGTTGATGCTTTCCCTCCTCTGCGGCTGCGGGCCGGACGCGGCTCCGGGGGCCCTGCCCCTGGGACTGGAGGTCACGCTCAGCCGCGCCGTCGCGAGCCAGGTGGGCGCCTACCAGGTGGTGGTGCTGAAGGACGGCGCGAAGCGCAACTGCACGGAGCTGCAGCGCACCTGCCTGGCCACGCAGGTGGACCCCGGCGACCTGCTGGAGCTGAAGGACGCGGACGGCAACACGGGGCGCACGCTGCGCTTCCCCTCCGCCCCCGGCGGCGCGGCCATGGGGCTGGCGGTGGACGTGCCGGTGGGGCGCGACTACGCGCTCGTCATTGAAGCGCTGACGGCCGACACGCCGACGCGCTTCCTGGGCAGCTCCTGCAACTACCTGCGCGAGGTGAACTCCGGCACCAACGCGACCCTGGTGGCCGCCCCCATCGAGCTGACCTCCCAGGCCTGCGACCCGGTGTTTCCGCGCTGAGCCCCGCTCGGAAGACTACCGGCGCCCCGCTGGGGAGGCGGGCGGGCATGGCGCGTGGATGTCACATGGTTGTCCCGAGCGCGGCGGAACGAATCTGTTACGGGACGCCACGCATTCCATCCCTTCGCGGGAGCACCCTTCATGGCGCGCATCCTCATCATCGAGGACGAGCAGGACCTGGCCGGACTCGTCGACTACAACCTCCGCGCGGCGGGCTTCGAGACGGACACGGCGAACACCGGCGCGGGCGGGCTTGCCCGGGCCCGGGCCCACCCTCCGGACCTGGTGCTGCTGGACCTGATGCTGCCGGACGTCGCGGGCGGTGAGGTCCTGCGCATGCTCAAGAGCGACTCGGAGCTGAAGAAGGCCGCGGTCGTCATCGTCAGCGCCAAGGGCCAGGAGGCCGACCGCATCCAGGGCCTGGAGCTGGGCGCGGACGACTACGTGGTGAAGCCCTTCTCCGTGCGCGAGCTGCTCTTGCGCGTGAAGGCCGTGCTGCGCCGCGCGGACGCGGAGGAGGGCCCCGCCGCGGTGCTGGCCGCGGGCGACATCAGCCTGGACACGTCCCGCCACCAGGTGCGGGTGAAGGGCGAGGAGATCATCCTCACCGCGCTGGAGTTCCGCCTGCTGCGCACGCTCCTGGAGCGCAGCGACCGCGTGCAGACGCGCGAGGTGCTGCTGTCCGACGTCTGGGGCATCCAGGCTGAAATCCACACGCGCACCGTGGACACGCACATCAAGCGCCTGCGCGAGAAGCTGGGGCCCGCGGGCGACATCATCGAGACCGTGCGCGGCGTGGGCTACAAGCTCAGCCCTCCGTGAGGCCGTCATGCCCCTGCGCTTCACGCTCCTGGCGCTGCTCGTTCCTCCCCTCCTGGTCGCGACGCTGCTCGTGCTCTTCGGCCACCCGGCGGGCGCGCTCGCCGCGGGGCTCGTCACGCTGGCGGGCTCCGCGCTGGCGCTGGGCACGAGCCGCGTGGCCATGGAGCGCCAGCTTCGCGCGCTGACCCAGAAGACGCAGTCGCTGGCCGCGGGCGTGGACGTGGCGCCGCCCAAGGGCCTGGAGCGCACCGACGACCTGGCGCAGCTGGAGGACGCCATCGACACGCTGGACGACCAGCTGTCCATGCGCGCCGCCGCCCTCAACCAGGAGGCGCGCATCCTCACCGCCGTGCTGGACGGCATGGCGGAGGGGCTCTGGGTGACGGACGCGGAGGGCACCGTGGTGCGCCACAACGACGCGCTCGCGGAGATGCTCCGGCCCGCGCACGGCGCCATCGTGGGACAGCGGCCGCTCGCGCTCATCCGCAATGAAGCCCTCAACGACGCGGTGGCCCGCGCCTGTCATGAGGGGGCCTCCACGCGGCTGGAGCTGACGCTCGAGGGGCTGTACTCCCGCACGCTGGCCGTGCGCGTGACGCCCGTGGGGCGCGACCTGCCCGGCAGCGCCGCCGTCTTCCACGACGTCACGGAGCTGCGCCGGCTGGAGAAGGTGCGCAAGGACTTCGTGGCCAACGTCTCCCACGAGCTGCGCACGCCCATCACCGCCATCCGAGGCTACGCGGAGACGCTCCAGGGCGGCGCGCTCCAGGACACCCAGGTGGCCCCGAAGATGGTGGAGATCATCCACCGCCAGTCCGAGCGCCTCTCCGAGCTGGTGGAGGACCTGCTGGAGCTCTCCCGCCTGGAGGCGCGCGAGATGACCTTCCAGCGCACGGAAGTCCCCCTGGCCCTGGCCGTCTCCCGCGCCGCCGAAGGCGTGCGCCCCAAGGCCGAGGGCAAGAACCAGCAAATCGGGTTGCACGTGCCGCCAGGACTGGTGGCGCTGGGGGATGGGCGGGCCATCGAGCAGGTGCTGCTCAACCTGCTCGACAACGCGGTGAAGTACACGCCCGCGGGCGGCCGGGTGGACGTGGACGGAGCGTACGAGGGCGGCCGGTGCGTCGTGCGCGTGCGCGACACAGGCGTGGGAATCGAGCCCAAGCATCTTTCCCGGATTTTCGAGCGATTCTACCGGGTGGACAAGGGGCGCAGCCGGGACATGGGTGGGACGGGACTGGGCCTTTCCATCGTGAAGCATCTGATGGGCGCGATGGACGGCGAGGTGAAGGTGGAGAGCCAGCCGAACGCGGGCAGTACCTTTGTCATTTTTCTACCCTCGGCGGCTGGCCCGACGGCTGCGACGGGCTAGGATGGGGGCGGCCATGCGGGTCGCCATCCTCGCGGACATTCACGGAAACCTTCCGGCCTGCGAGGCCGTGCTGGACGACATCACCAAATCGGTGGCGCCGGATTACATCGTCGCGGCCGGAGACCTGGCGCTGCGCGGTGCCCACCCGCGCGAGACGGTGGAGCTGCTCTTCAGCCGCTGCCACGCGCTCATCATGGGCAACACGGACGCGTACCTCGCCGGCAACTACCTGGGCGGCGCGTACCGCGAACGGGACCACTGGAAGACGGAGCTGTTGCGCTGGACGCGAGACCAGCTGGGCGACACGCTGCTCCAGCAGCTGGGACAGATGCCCTTCTCCCTGCGCTACACGCCGCGCAAGGGGCAGGACCTGTTCATCTGCCACGCGAACCCGCGCAACCTGGAAGAGTCGCTGGACCCCACGCTGGACGACCACGCGGTGCGCCGCTTCTTCACGCACCTGGACGCGGCCGCGTGCGCCTTCGGGCACCTGCACTTCCCCTACCGGCGGCGCGTGGGCCGGATGCTCATCGCGGACGTGGCCAGCGCGGGGATTCCTCGCGACGGCGACCTGCGCCCCGCCTACGGCGTCTTCACCTTCACCCCCAAGGGCTGGCGCGTGCAGATCCGCCGCGTGCGCTACCCGGTGCGCAAGGCCACCCAGGCCCTCACCGCGCGCCGCGTGCCCGGGGGGCCGCTGCTCATCCACAAGCTCGTGGAGGCGAGGTACCGCCACCACAACGCCCTGATGGAGGCCGCGCGGCGGCACTCGGGGCTGCCGCCGCCGGGGCCCGTGCTGCGTCCGCCCCCGGGGGCTTCAGGCTCGCGGCCCACGCACGCCGCGCCCTTCGAGAACAGCCCTCCGCCGGAGGTCGATCCGTCCACGCTGCCCCTGGACATGGACGGCACGGTGACGGGCGCCTCGCCGCTGCCGCCCGACGCGCTCAACGACCTGGACGGGTGAGGCGAACGCCCACCGGGTGCGTGCGCGTGAGGCAGGCCCGTCCGGGAATGGACAGGCGTGCCGTCGCTTCTGACGGACAGCGGGCTTTTCGCACCGCGAAAGCCGCCTGCCCTCCCGCGCGCACAGGTGCACAGGGGCGCGGCGGGCCTTAGCAACACCTCAGGCGACGACAACGCGGGAGGGGCCATGGTCGGGTGGATGGTCGGACTGTCGGTGGTGACGGTGTCCCTCACCGCCTCCGGAGCAGCGGCGCCCCCTGCTCCACCGCCCAACGCGCAGGCCCCCGCGCAGGCGCCCTCGGTGGAAGCGCCGCCGCCCGCGCCGTACTGCGAGGGCGAATACGCGGACAGCTACAGCGCGCTGTCCCCCAAGGCGCGGGCCTTCGAACAGGCGCTGCAGAAGAAGTACACGTACTGCGTGCGCAGCACCGCCGTGTACGAGTGCCTGTCCTACGGCGCGGAGGGCAACGTGCGCCGCACGCGCACGCCGGTGTCCGCGCACGGCACCGCGTTCGCGTACCGGCAGCAGGCCGGGGAGACGCTGCTGCTCACCAACGAGCACGTCGTGGAGTGGCCGGACGTCACCAGCGACGCGCACCCGGTGGACGGCGTGCCTGCCGGCTGCAAGCGCGTGAAGGGCGACCTGAGCATCGTGGAGAACGAGGCGGACCACTACGACCGCGATGACATCCCGCTGTCCACGGCGGTGGTGGATCCGCAGCTGGACCTGGCCGTCATCAAGTCGAAGACGCCGCTGACGGTGATGCCGTGGAAGGTGGGCAGGAGCGCCGCCGTGCGCGAGCGCGACGTGGTGGACGTGCGCGGCTTCCCGCTGGGCGTCTTCAACGCCACCAACATGGGCAAGGTCATCTCCGCCTACGACCACGACGAATACAAGGACTGGTACCACGACGACTTCGTCATCGACGCGCTCCTGTCCCAGGGCAACTCGGGGTCGCCCGTGCTCGCCATCTCCTGCAAGACGGGCGAGTTCGAGTTGGTGGGCGTCTACCACGCGGGCTACTCGCGAGGCAGCGCGCTCAACGTGGTGGTGGGAATCGACCAGGCGCGCGACCTGATGAACCACCTGCGCCGCACGCCCAGGCGCGCGACGGAGGGAACGACGTCGCTGGACGCGCTGGCCCGCGCCCGCGTGGCGAAGCGCGCGGAGGTGTCCGCCACGCCGTTCTTCCCCTTCGGCTCGCGCACCGCGGCGGTGTTCCCGCGCGCGGACGGCGCGCTGCTCTTCGCGCTGTACGAACAGGACTTCCCGCGCCGCGTGCACCCGCTCATCGTGATGGAGGACCTGCCCGTCCCTTCCGCGGAGGAGGGCTTCGGGCGCGTGGGGCGCGTCTGGTTCGGAGGGGAGCGGGGCCTGCTGGAGCGCACGCGCGCGGAGCAGGACGCGGAGCTGCAACAGCAGCTGGCCCGGCTGCTGGATGCGCTGCGCAGGGACGCGACGCTCGCGTTCTCGTACCAGGACTCGCTGCCGGGCTCGGATGAATCCCGGCAGACCTTCGACACGTCCGCCCGCCTGGGCAAGACGCTGGAGCGCACCATCGTCGCGCACCGCGACCTGAGCGACGCCGCCGCGGAGCTGGCGGACCGCTTCGCGCCGGGCGAAACCGAGCCCGCGACCCGGACGGAGTCCGTGCTGAAGACCCCTCCGCCTCCCGGCCTCCACCTGGGCCTCGGGGAGGAACCGGGAGGCCCGCCTCCGCCGTCCGCGCCGCCCCGGGCCCCGGGGGTGCGTCAGCCCGCGCGCAGCACGCAGGACAAGGCGGCCAGGACTCCGTCGGGAAGGTAGGCTGTCCGGAGGGCGGCCCGCCGGGCGGGCGGGACCCGGGAAATGCCGCGCCGTTCCGGGAAGACGCTTTCCGGCTCCGTACATTGGACAGGTGTGGAGGCCATGCCCGACCCCGTATCCGGCGCAGTCCACCCCGACCTGAGGACGGGGGCGCCCTCGCCCTGGCTGCGGCGGATCCTCCAGGGCCTGCTGGGACAGGAGCGGCGGTTCTGGGTGCTGGTGGTGGGCGTGGGGCTCATCTCCGGGCTGGGCGCGGTGGCGCTGCTCGCCGTGCTGCGCTTCACCCAGCACCTGTTCTGGCAGACCAACACGGAGCACTTCCTGGAGGGCGCGCTCGCGTCGCCGGGCTGGCGCCGGTTCCTCGTGCCGGTGCTGGGCGGCGCGCTGGTGACGCTGGTGTCCCTGCTGGTGGGCCAGCCCCTGCGCGGCCACGGCACCGCGGGCATCATCGAATCCATCTGGGTGAAGTCCGGGCGGCTGCCCTTCCCGCGCGCGCTCCTGCGCGGCTTCGTGTCCATCATCGCGGTGGCGCTGGGGGCGCCGCTGGGCCGCGAAGGCGCGCTCCTCCAGACGGGCGCGGCCAGCGGGTCCGCACTGTCCGGGTGGCTGCGGCTGGGGCCGGGCCAGGCGCGCGTGCTGGTGGCGTGCGGCGCTTCGGCGGGCATCGCGTCCGCGTACAACGTCCCCATCGGCGCGGCCCTCTTCGGCCTGGAGGTGCTGCTGGGCAGCTTCGCGCTGGAGCTCTTCGGCCCCATCGTCGTGTCGTGCGTGGTGGCGACGCTCGTGTCGCGCACCCTCATCGCGGACCACCCCAGCTACGTCATCCCCCACTACGCCCTCACCCACCCGCGCGAGCTGGTGCTGGCCATCCTCCTGGGCGTGCTCGTGGGCGGGGCCTCCGCGCTCTACGTGCGCGGCATCAACCTGGCCTCGGACCTGCTGGACAAGCTGCCCTCGTGGCTCACGCCGTTCATGCCGCTGGTCGCGATGACGGTGGTGGGCCTCACCGCCATCGCGGGGCCTTACCTCATGGGCAACGGCTACGACTCCGTGAACATGGCGCTGCACGGGACGCTGCCCCTGGCGCTGCTGCTCATCCTGCCCCTGGCGAAGCTGGCGGTGACGTCGCTGTGCGCGGGCGCGGGGGTGCCGGGCGGGCTCTTCACCCCGTCCCTCTTCTTCGGCGCGCTGCTGGGCGGCGCGTTCGGGATGCTGGTGGAGCGGGCGCTGCCGGGCGGCGCGGCGCCCAGCGGAGCCTATGCGCTGCTGGGCATGGGCGCGGTGCTGGCGGGCACCACGCATGCGTCCGTGTCCGCGGTGCTGATGATCTTCGAGATGACCGGCGACTACGACCTCATCCTCCCGCTGATGCTCGCCGCGGTGGTGGCCGCCGTCGTCAGCCGCCGGCTGGAGCCGGAGTCGCTCTACACCTCCGTGCTCGCCAAACGCGACGTGCGCGTGCCAGCCTCCGTGCCGCACTGGCTGCGCGAGGAGGGCGTGCGCTCGCTCCTGTCCCCCGCGACGCAGCGGGTGCCGCCCTCCGCCACCTTCGACGAGGTGGTGGTGCTGCTCCTGGAACAGCCCGCGGGCGCGGACCTGTACGTCACCGACGCGGAGGGGCGCCTGCTGGGCGTCATCACCCTGGACGCGCTCAAGGGGCACCTGCCGGACCACTCGCTGCTCCAGGCCACCGTGGCCGCGGACGTGATGGACACCGGCGTGCAGCCCATCACCCCGGACCTGTCCCTGGCGGAGGTGGCCGCGCGGTTCGGCCACACGGAGCTGGAGCGGCTGCCCGTGGTGGACGGGCAGCGGCGCCTGCTGGGGTCGCTCTCCAAGGGCGACCTGCTCAAGCGGGGGCGCTTCTAGATGGAGCTGGAGCCCCGCACGCGCGCATGGAGCATCGTGGTGATGGGCCTGCTGTGCATCGTGCTGTCGTGGGTGCTGCTGCGCACGCCGCCCCGCCCCGGGCACCACCCCAGGCCGCAAGCCCCCGAGTCCGTGGAGGAGCCCTCCCAGGGAAACCCCTACCGGGGCTGGCCACTCTTCCAGGGCTGGCCCATCCCCCAGCCGCCGGACACGAAGCCGGCGCCGGACACGAAGCCCCAGGAAGCGCCCCAGGAGCGTTGAGGACCCACCCGCGCCCCCGTCCCCGGGGGCAATTCGCGGCAGGCGACCAGACGGGCTCCACGTGAAGCGCTTGCATGCGGGAGGGCCAGGAGGAAGATGGCCACCGCCTTGGACGCCACTCCGTTCAACTTCGTCGCCATTGTCCTCTGCGTCTCCTTCGGTGCGGGCCTGCTGGGTTCCCTGCTGGGCCTGGGCGGGGGCCTCATCCTCATCCCCGTCCTCACGCTGGTGCTCAAGGTGGACATCCGCTACGCGGTGGGGGCCTCCATCGTGTCCGTCATCGCCACGTCCAGCGGCGCGGCGGCGGCGTACGTGCGTGACGGCCTGGCCAACATGCGCGTGGCCATGTTCCTGGAGCTGGCCACCGTGGCGGGCGCCGTCACGGGCGCGATGCTCGCGGGCATCGTGGGAGGCCGCGCGCTGTACTTCCTCTTCGGCGCGGTGATGGCCTATTCGGCGCTCGCGATGCTGCGCAAGCTGCGCGAGGACGGCAGCCCCCGGGAGGAGCCGCCGCCGGACGCGCTCGCGGACAGGCTCGGCCTGCACGGCAGCTACTACGACGTGTCCACCGGCGGCGAGGTGGCGTACCGGGTGCACCGGCCGCTCGTGGGCCTGGGGCTCATGTACGTCGCGGGCACGGTGAGCGGCCTCCTGGGCATCGGCTCCGGCGCGCTGAAGGTGCCGGCCATGGACCTGGCGATGGGGCTGCCCATCAAGGTCTCCACCGCCACCAGCAACTTCATGATTGGCGTCACGGCGGCGGCCAGCGCGGGCATCTACTTCGCGCGCGGCGACATCGACCCGTTCATCGCCGGACCCGTCTGCGTGGGCGTCACGCTGGGCGCGTTCGCGGGCTCGCGCTACCTGTCGAAGCTCAAGAGCGGTTCGCTGCGCATGCTCTTCGTCGTCGTCCTGCTCTGGGTGTCGTACGAGATGCTGTCCAAGGGAATCCACGGATGAGCGCAGCGCCCTCCGAGCCTCCGTCTCCACGGGAGACGACCGCCACCACCGCCGCCCCACACGAGGAGGCGCTCCTCACGCCGGAGCTGCTCATCAGCCAGCTGCTGCGCGGCGGCGTGCTGCTCAGCCTGTCGCTCGTCACCTGCGGCATGGTGATGACGTTCCTGCGCCACCCGGACTACTTCTCGTCGCCGGACGCGCTCCAGCGCCTCACCTCGCCGGACTCCGCGCCGCACCGGCTGCCGGACGTCTTCGAGGGCGTCCTGGCCGTGCGCGGCCAGTCCTTCGTGATGGCGGGGCTCCTGGTGATGATCACCGTGCCCGTGCTGCGCGTGGCCCTGTCCCTGGGCATCTTCCGCGCGCAGAAGGACCGCGCCTTCGCCGCCATCACCACCAGCGTCCTGGCGCTGCTGCTGCTCGCCTTCCTCCTGGGCGGTGTGGAGTAATCCACGAAGCAGTCCACCCGTTCGTCACATCCCCGCGGGCGCGAAACGCACTACAACGCGCGCCCATGGCCGACCGCGACCTGCCCCTCATCCTCGTGCGCCACGCCGTGGCCGAGGACTCCCACGCCCTGGGCGACGAGGCCCGCGCCCTCACCCCCCAGGGCCGCGCCGCCTTCCGTCAGCACGCGAAGAAGCTGGCGCGCCTGACGCCCCTCATGGGCATCATCACCAGCCCGCTGGTGCGCGCGGTGCAGACCGCGGAGCTGCTCGCGGACGCGCTCGGCCTGTCCCACGTGGAGGTCCACCCCGCGCTCGTCCCCATGAAGGGCGCGGCCCGCAACGTGCTGAAGCTGGCGCGGGACGTGGGGCCGGGCTGGGCCCTGGTGGGACACAACCCCTCCCTGGAGCGCGCCGCCGCGCTCGCGCTGGGCCAGGCCCTGCCGGACAAGCTGCGCAAGGGCTGCGCGGTCGCGCTGCGGCCTGAAGGACGCGCGTTCAGCCTGCAGTGGATGGCGGCCCCGGGGCGCTCCCTGCGCCGCCCGTGACGCACTTGTTGCCGGCGCGTCACGTAGGCGCGAAGCGATGCGCGCACAGTACGTGCCCGCCATGTCCCACGTACTCATCGTCGACGACGAGCGCGACCTCGCGGAGCTCATCGACTTCAACCTGCGCGGCGCGGGCTTCACCACCCGCGTGGCCTTCACCGGGGAGGCGGCGCTCACCGCCGCGCGAGACCAGTCCCCGGACGTGGTGCTGCTGGACCTGATGCTGCCGGACCTGTCCGGCATCGAGGTCTGCCGCCACCTGCGCGCCAACCCCCGCCTGCGCGACGTGCTCATCGTCATGCTCACCGCGAAGAGCGAGGAGGCGGACCGCATCCGCGGCTTCGAGGTCGGCGCGGACGACTACGTCGTCAAACCCTTCTCCGTGCGCGAGCTGGTGCTGCGGCTCAAGGCCATCCTCCGGCGCTCGTCCGCGCCCCAGGAGGGCACCCCTCCCCTGGCGCTGGGCCCCCTGCGCCTGGACGTCACCCAGCACCGCTTCTTCGTGGAGGAGAAGGAGACGCCCCTCACCGCGCTGGAGTTCCGCCTGCTGGAGTTCCTCATGGCCCGGCTGGGCCGGGTGCAGACGCGCGAGCAGCTCCTGGAGCAGGTCTGGGGCCTGTCCAGCGCGCTGGAGACGCGCACCATCGACACGCACGTGATGCGCCTGCGCGACAAGCTGGGCCCCGCCCGCGCCCTCCTGGAGACGGTGCGCGGGGTGGGCTACCGCATCGTGGATCCAGCGGCCGGGTAGGCGGGCGCCGTCCCTGCCGTTACCCATTTGTCACGCAAGGGCCGTCAAACAGCCACATCCGCCCCATAGATCGTCACCCGTTCTCGACACCCCCGAGACACCCGCCGACCTTCTATGCGCTCACTCCTCGTCACCGTCTCCCTGCTGACCTCCAGCGCCGCCATGGCCCAGGCCTCCACGCCCCAGGAAGCGCTCCCGACCCCGACGGCCTCCGAGCCGCGCGAGGCCGTGGAGCCCTCCGCCACGGCCCCCCAGGCTCCGGCGTCCCCGACCCCGCCGCGCGCCAACGCCCCCACCGTCCCGGAGGGCTCGCCCTCCATCGACGAGCGGCTGACCGCGGACGAGCACCGCGTGGAGGCGCTGGAGGAGCAGAACACGGAGACGAAGAACGACCTGTCCGCCCTCAAGAAGCTGCGCATCTCCGGCTACGTCCAGGGGCGCTACCAGTACCAGCAGGACCTGGATGACAGCGGCGCGGGCGGCTACAGCCGCTTCGGCGTCCGCCGGGGCCGCTTGAAGGCCACGTACACCACCGAGTGGTCGCAGTACATGCTGCAGATCGACGCGGTGCCCGCGGGCGTGACGCTCAAGGACGCGGAGGCCACCCTCTTCGTCCCCGGCACCAAGCAGCAGCTGTCCGTCACGCTGGGCCAGATGAAGTGGCCCTTCGGCTACGAAGGCCCCCAGTCCTCCAGCGACCGCGAGTTCCCCGAGCGCAGCCGCGTGGTGCGCAACATGCTCCCCGCCGAGCGCGACCGCGGCGCCAAGGTGAACGGCCGCTACAAGTTCCTGCGCCTCGCCGTGGGCCTCTTCGACGGCAACGGCACCGACAGCGGCACCACCCAGGACAACGACAAGGAGAAGGACTTCGTCGCCCACCTGGGCTTTGACCTGAAGTGGATCGCGGGCGGCGTCTCCGGCTGGTACGGCCATGACATGGGCCGGCTGCCCACGGACACCTTCCGTCACGCCTACGAGCGCAGCCGCATCGGCGCGGACCTCCAGGCCTACTTCGACGTGGTGCCCCTGGGCGGCACCTCCCTCAAGGGCGAGTTCATCGCGGGCCGCACCTACGGCGCCGCCAACAACGCCACCCACCTGGATGTGCCCGCGCACGGCTGGTACCTGCTGCTGGTCCAGAACATCGGCCTCAACGACGCGGTGGCCGTGCGCTACGACACCTTCGACCCGCACAACGGCCAGACGGACCTGGCGGCGGGCGAGGTGCCGGGCGCCGACAACGCCGTCGACACCGTGGGCTTCGTCGTCCAGCACCACTTCGGGGAGAACCTGAAGGTCTCCGCCACCTACGAAATCCCCATGACGCACGCCGTGGCCCAGGCATTGGACCCGCACGACAACCTGTTCACCCTGCAGATGCAGGCACGTTTCTAGAGGAGACACCTCATGAAGAAGACTCTGCTCTCAAGCTTCGTCGCCTTCGGGCTCGCCGTCCTCCCGCTCTCCGCCCAGGCAGGCACGGTGACGGTAAAGGGCTCGGACACCATGGTCATCCTCGTCCAGCGCTGGGCGGAGGCGTTCATGAAGAAGAACCCCGCCACCAAGATTCAAGTGACGGGCGGCGGCTCCGGCACGGGCCTGGCGGCCCTGCAGAACGGCACCACCGACATCGCCATGTCCAGCCGCGAAATCAAGGAGGCGGAGGAGGAGAAGCTCCGCGCCCGCTACAACACCCCGCCCACCGGCCTCCCCGTGGCCAAGGACGGCGTCACCTTCTACGTCAACGAGTCCAACAAGGTGGACGCGCTCACGGTGGAGCAGCTCAAGGACATCTACCTGGGCGACACCACGTCGTGGAAGGCCGTGGGCGGCGCGGATGCCCCCATCGTCCTGTACTCGCGTGAGAACTCCTCCGGCACCTACGTGTTCGTGAAGGACACCGTGCTGGGCGGGGACGACTTCGCCGCCTCCGCGCAGACGCTCCCGGGCACCGCCGCCGTCGTCAACGCGGTCTCCAAGGAGAAGAACGGCATTGGCTACGGCGGCGCCGCGTACGCCAAGGGCATCAAGGAGCTGAAGGTGAAGAAGGGCAACGACGCCTTCGCCCCCACCGCGGAGAACGTGAAGAGCGGCAAGTACCCGCTGTCGCGCGACCTGTTCTTCTACCTGCGCAACAAGCCCGCCGGTGAGGCCAAGGCCTTCATCGACTTCGCGCTGTCCGCCGAGGGACAGGCCATCGTCACCCAGGTTGGCTACTTCCCTGTGAAGTAGTCGGCGTCACACGATTGTCACCCGGCGCGGGGGTCCCATGTTGGATAGACAGGCCGTCATGCAGGAGCAGGACCTCGCGCCCCCGGTGGCGCTGCCCATGCTGTCGCCCGCGGCCCGGCGGCGGCAGCTGAAGGAGAAGGCCATCGCGGCGCTCATCACCGCGGTGGCCTTCACGGGCATCGCCGCGCTGGTGCTCATCCTCGTCTTCGTGGCGAAGGAGGCGCTGCTGCTCGTCACGGACGCGGCGGCGCGCGAGGAGGCGAGCTTCTCCAAGATGTTCCTCCCGCAGCTGGTGCGGAAGGGAAAGCCCCTGGCCTACGTGTGGCAGCCGGTGTCCGGCGTGCCCAAGGTCAGCATGATTCCGCTCTTCGTCGGCACGCTGAAGACGACGGCCGTGTCCATGCTGGTGGCGGTGCCGCTGGGCATCTTCGGCGCGCTGTTCGCCGCGGAGTTCGCCCCCCGCCGCCTGCGCGAGGTGCTCAAGCCCACCATCGAACTGCTCGCCGGCATCCCGTCCGTGGTGCTGGGCTTCTTCGCGCTGATGGTGATGGCGTCGTTCCTCCAGGACACCTTCGGCTTCACCTCCCGCCTCAACGCGGTGGTGGCGGGCCTGGGCCTGGCGCTGGCCATCGTGCCGGTCATCTTCACGGTGACGGAGGACGCGCTCACCGCCGTGCCTCGCAGCTACCGTGAGGCGTCCCTGGCCCTGGGCGCCACGCCCTGGGAGACGGCGTGGAAGGTGGTGCTCCCGGCGGCGGCCCCCGGCATCCTCGCCGCGTGCGTGCTGGGCTTCGGGCGCGCCATCGGTGAGACGATGATCGTCCTCATGGCCTCCGGCAACGCGGCCATCGTGTCCGCCAACCTGGGCGACTCCGTCCGCTCGCTGTCGGCCACCATCGCCGCGGAGATGGGCGAGGTGGTGGTGGGCAGCCCGCACTACGCGCTGCTCTTCTTCATCGGCGTGGAGCTGTTCCTCTTCACCTTCCTCCTCAACATGCTGGCGGGGGTGTGGACGAAGAAGGTCATCCAGCGGCTCAAGGGAGGTGCGGGGTGAAGCACACCACGCGCAAGGTCGTGGGCCTGTCGCTCGTGTCGCTCACGGGGCTGGCCGCGTTCGTCATGGTCGCGATGCTGGCCCTCATCCTCCTGGACGTCGTCCGGGGCGGGTGGAGCCACGTGTCCTGGCAGTTCCTCTCCCAGGCGCCCACGGACGGGATGATGGGCGGCGGCATCTTCCCCGCCCTCTTCGGCACCGCGGCGCTCACGCTGCTCATGACCCTGGCGGTGATGCCGGTGGGCGTGCTGACGGCGGTGTACCTGCACGAGTACGCGCCGCCCTCCAGCCTCCTGGCCCGCGCGGTGCGCGTGGCGGTGGCGAACCTGGCGGGCGTGCCCTCCATCGTGTTCGGCCTCTTCGGCCTGGGCTTCTTCATCCTCTTCGTGGGCCGCGGCCTGGACCACGCGCTGGGCTATGAGCAGCTGCACTGGGCCCAGCCGGGCATCCTCTGGGCGGCGCTGACGCTCGCGGTGCTCACCCTGCCCGTCGTCATCGTGTCCACGGAGGAGGCCCTGCGCGCCGTGCCGCAGGAGCACCGCACCGCGAGCCTCGCGCTGGGGGCCACCCAGTCGCAGACGCTGGCGCGGGTGGTGCTGCCGGGCGCGCTGCCGGGCATCCTCACCGGCGCGGTGCTGGCCATCTCCCGGGGCGCGGGCGAGGTGGCGCCCATCCTCTTCACCGGCGCGGCCTACTTCCTGCCGGACCTGCCCACGAGCCTGAACTCGCAGTTCATGCACCTGGGCTACCACACCTACGTGCTGGCCACGCAGTCGCCGGACGTGGAGGCCACCCGCCCGCTCTTGTACGCGACGGTGCTGGTGCTGCTGCTGCTCACCTTCGCCCTGAACCTCGTCGCGGTCCTCATCCGCACGCGCACGCGCCGCAAGGCCGCGGCCGGCCACTGACGCTCCTTCATCCGCCCATGCCCCTCTCCTCCGCCACGCCGCGCAACAAGATGGAAGCCCGCGAGCTCACCCTGCGCTACGGCAGCAAGGTGGCCATCAAGCAGGTGAGCCTGGCCATCCCCGAGCACAAGGTGACGGCGCTCATCGGCCCGTCCGGCTGCGGCAAGTCCACGTTCCTGCGCTCGCTCAACCGGATGAACGACCTCATCCCCGGCGCGAACCACGACGGCAGCGTGTTCCTGGACGGCCGCAGCATCCACGACCGCGCCCTGGACGTGGTGGACCTGCGCCGGCGCGTGGGCATGGTGTTCCAGAAGTCCAACCCCTTCCCCAAGTCCATCTTCGAGAACGTCGCCTACGGCCTGCGCGTGGGCGGCCTCAAGGACAAGGCGAAGCTGGCGGCGCGGGTGGAGAAGTCCCTGCGCGGCGCCGCGCTGTGGGACGAGGTGAAGGACCGGCTGGACGAGAGCGCCCTGGGCCTGTCCGGCGGCCAGCAGCAGCGCCTGTGCATCGCGCGGGCGCTCGCGGTGGAGCCGGAGGTGCTGCTCATGGACGAGCCCGCGTCCGCGCTGGACCCCATCGCGACGGCCAAGATCGAAGAGCTCATCCACGAGCTGAAGGCCACGTACACCATCGCCATCGTGACCCACAACATGCAGCAGGCCGCGCGCGTGAGCGACCGGACGGCTTTCTTCTACATGGGGGAGTTGGTGGAGTGCGGTCAAACGGAGCAGATCTTCACCAACCCCCACGAGAAGCGCACGGAGGACTACGTCACCGGGAAGTTCGGCTGAACCTCCCCGCGACGGAACAGGACGACATGGCGGCCACGCACACCGACAAGGCATTCGAGCAGGACCTGCGCAACCTGCGCGAGAAGCTGCTCGCCATGGGGGCCAAGGTGGAGACCCTCATCGCGCAGAGCACCCGCGCGCTCACCGACCGCGACTCGGCGCTGGCGGAGCAGGTGGTGGGCGCGGACCGCGAGGTGAACCGGCTGGAGGTCGACATCGACGACCTGTGCCGCCGCATCCTCGCGCTGCGCCAGCCGGCCGCCTCCGACCTGCGCCTCATCACCACGGCGCTGAAGATCGTCACCGACCTGGAGCGCATCGGGGACCTGGCGGTGAACATCGCCGAGCGCGCCATGGACCTGAACCAGGTGCCGCCGCTGGCGCCGTACATCGACACGCCGAAGCTGGCGGAACTGGCGCAGCAGCAGGTGAAGAAGGCGCTGGACGCGTTCGTGTCCGGGGACGCCGCCAAGGCGGAGGACGTCCTCAAGGGGGACGACCTGCTGGATGCCCTCTTCCTGAAGATCTTCAACGAGCTGCTGGCGTACATGATGGAGGACTCGCGCAACATCCGCCGGGCCACGGCGTTGATGTTCATCGCGAAGCACCTGGAGCGCATTGGCGACCACGCGCTCAACGTGGCGGAGATGGTCATCTACATGGTGCGCGGCAAGGACGTGCGCCACCCGCGAAGCCGCGACCTGGAGTAGGCGTCCGGCGACTCGCGGCCGGCGGCTTCACCGGCGTGTCACGGCGAGTTGGCCGTCCCGCCGCCCCGCCGCCCCGGTCCCGCCTTGTGGGGCCTCTAGGGTGGCGACATGCTCATCGCCTCCAGCCTCCTCCTGGCCGCGTCCGCAGTGGGCCTCCTGGCCCTCCTCCTCCAGGCGCTGTTCGTGCGCCGCCACCGCCGCACCGTCCCCGCCGCCCCCACGCACCGCCCCGGCCTGTCCATCCTCAAGCCGCTGTGCGGCGTGGATGACGACCTGGAGGCGAACCTCGCCTGGTTCGCCCAGCTGCCCTACCCCCACTACGAGGTGCTGCTGGGCGTGAAGGACGCGCGCGACCCGGCCTACGCGGTGGCCAGGGCCGCGGAGGCGAAGTGGCCCCACGTCATGCGCGTGGTGCTCCAGGAGGGCGAGCCCGGCCTCAACCCCAAGGTGAACCAGCTGGTGACGCTGTCGTCGGAGGCCCGCTTCGACCTCTGGGTGGTGAGCGACAGCAACACCCGCGTGGGCGAGGGCTACCTGGAGGAGATCGCCGCCGCCTTCGAGGACCCCACGGTGGGCTGCGTGACGCACCCGGTGGCGGGGCTGGGCGAGCAGAGCCTCGGTTCGCTCCTGGACAACCTGCACCTGTCCTCCAGCGCGGCGGCGGGGATGATCGCCGCGAAGCACGTGGCGGACCGGGACATCGTGGTGGGCAAGTCCATGGCGCTGCGCCGCGAGGACGTGGAGGCGCTGGGCGGCTTCTTCTCCGTGAAGGACGTGCTGGCGGAGGACTACGTCATCGGCCAGTGGGTGACGCGCAAGCTGGGCAAGCGCGTGGTGCTGGCGCACGCCCCCGTCTTCAACGTGTCCCTGCGCAAGAGCGTGGACGCCTTCTTCCAGCGCTACCTGCGCTGGAGCGTCATCCACCGCACAGCGGTATCGCCCTCGACGTACGTGGCGCAGGCGCTCCTCAACCCGGCTCCGCTCGCGGTGCTGGGCGCGCTGCTCCACCCGTCCGCCCTCACGGGCCTGGCGGCGCTGGCGGTGGTGCTGGGCAAGGTCTGGGTGGACGTGACGGTGTTCCGCGCGCTGCGGCCCCAGCCGGTTCCGCTGCGCGCCGCGCCCGCGGTGCTGGTGAAGGACGCGCTGCTCTTCGCCGCGTGGTGGCATGGCGCGTTCCGGCGCACGGTGGACTGGCGCGGCACGCGCTTGCGCGTGGTGTCAGGCACGCGCCTGGTGCCGCTGCGCGCACGTGGCACTCCCGCGACGGAGTGGATCCCCAGCAACGGGGTGGGTTGAACGACGCGGGCCCAACTTTTGACGATCCTTCGTACAGCAACCCTCGCCGCTCGAAGACCCGATGCCTATCTCCTTCAACATGCCTTCCCTGAAGCTGGCGCATCTTTCGGATCTTCATCTGGACATGAGCCGCGAGAGCGATGCCGCGGCGTCCTCACTGGTGAAGACCCTGGCGGCGCAGGACGTGGATCACGTGGTCGTGACGGGAGACCTCACGCACCGCGGCTCGCAAGCGGAGTTCCAGCGCTTCCGTGAACACTTCGCGCCCTGGATGGAGACCGGACGCCTCACCTTCATCCCCGGCAACCATGACCGTCCCGGCGAGGATGTCGGCAGCGGGTTCATGGAGGGACGCAAGGTCCACACGGTGGAGAAGGCAGGCCTCTTCCTGGTGTGCGTGGACTCCACCGGTGAGCACAACCGCAACTATTTCCACAGCCATGGCGAACTGACGGAAGGCGTCGTGGACGAAGTGGGCCACGCGCTGGACGCCGCGCCGAAGGACGCGCTGGTCGCGGTGCTGCTGCACCACCACGTGATGCCGTTGCCGCTGGAGAGCTTCCCGGAGTGGATCGCCACGAAGATGGGGCTGCCCCACGCGTCGGAGCTCGCGTTGGGAAGCCGACTGCTCGAGCGCGTGGGCGGCCGGTGCGACCTGGTGCTGCACGGCCACCGTCACATCCCGAACGAGACGGACCTGGGCAGCCCGGGCGAGCGCGCGCTGCGCGTCTACAACTCCGGCAGCAGCACGGACCTGGGCCGCTTCCGCGTCTTCAGCCACATGGCCGGCCGGCTGGTGAGCGAGCCGGAGTGGTGCCAGGCCGCGGAGCCGGCGAAGCCGCGCACGGCGGTCCACAACGTCCGGCCTGCCCTCCAGTACCTGGTGGGCCAGCTGGGCATGGCGCTCTTCTAGCGCCTGGCTGGCTGGCTGCTGGATGGCAGGGCTTCACGCAAGTGTCGCGAATGCCCGCGGGGCCATGGAAGGTTCTCCCCAGGTCAGGAGGATGCTTGGGGCGACTCGTGGTGGATGACGGTGCTCGGAAGGTCCTGGTCGTGGATGACGACGCGGACTGGCGGGAATTCCTCCGGGTGAGCCTGGAGGACCTTGGCTATGAGACCACCGAGGCGGCGGACGGCCAGGAGGCGCTGGACTCGCTCAGGCGGGGGGAGCGCTTCGGGGTCATGCTGCTGGATTTGAACATGCCGGGCATGAGCGGCCTGGAGGTGGTGGAGAAGCTGCCGCGGGCGTCAACGAACCCGCGCATCGTCTTCCTCACCTCGGCGGCGGCCCAGGATGTGGGCAGCGCACTCATGTCGGGTCCACACTACTACCTGCCCAAGGGAGCGAGCCGCGACCAATTGTCGCTCCTCCTCCAATCACTGGGGGTGTAGGACGGGAGGCGTCCCCCGCCGGCCAGGAGGTCCGCCATCGTCACGGAGCTCGTCATCATCCTGCTGCTGGTGCTGGCCAACGGCGTCTTCGCCGGCGCCGAGCTGGGCCTGCTGTCCGTGCGCAAGACGCGGCTGAAGGAGCTGCTGGAGCAGGGCAGCAAGTCCGCGAAGGCGGTGGCGGCGCTGCGGGATGATCCGGAGCGGCTGCTGGCCACGGTGCAGATTGGCATCACGGTGATTGGCGCCACGGCGGCGGCCTTCGGCGGCGCGAGCATCGCGCACCGGCTCTCCGGCGTGCTGGCGGGGCTGGGCATGCCGGAGGCGACGGCGAGCCAGGTGTCCTTCGCCCTGGTGGTCGCGCTGGTGTCGTACCTGTCGCTGGTGCTGGGGGAGCTGGTCCCCAAGTCGCTGGCGCTGCGCTACTCGGAACAGTACGCGCTGACGCTGGGCCGGCCGCTCAAGGCGCTCGCGTGGGTGATGCGCCCGCTGGTGTGGTTCCTCACCGCGAGCTCCAACGTGGTGCTGAAGCTCTTCGGGGACCGGACGAACTTCTCCGAGTCGCGGCTGTCGCCGGACGAGCTGCTCCAGCTGGTCGCGGAGGCGTCGAAGCAGGGCACGTTGGATCCGCGCGCGGGGGAGATCGCCTCCCGGGCCTTCGAGCTGGGCGACCTGACGCTGGGCGACGTGATGGTGACGCGCGAGCACATCGTCGCGCTGCGCCGTCACGCGAGCACGGAGGAGATCCGCCAGGTGCTGCTGGAGCACGGGCACTCGCGGATGCCGGTGTACGAGGGCACGCTGGACAACGTGGTGGGCTACATCGTGGCCAAGGACCTGCTGGGCGTGGCCTGGGAGGCGCACCTGATTGTCCTGGAGGACGTGCTGCGCCCGCCGCTGTTCCTGGTGGAGTCCATGCGCGCCATCGCCGCGATGAAGGAGCTGCAGCGCCGGCGCATGCAACTGGCGGTGGTGGTGGACGAGCACGGCGGCGTGGTGGGGCTGGTGACGGTGGAGGACCTGGTGGAGGAACTCGTCGGGGACATCCTCAGCGAGTCCGAGACGCCCGAGGAGCGCGTGCGCCGTGAGAGCCCCTCCGTCGCGGTGGTGCAGGGCGAGGCGAGCCTGCGCGAGGTGAACCGCGCGCTGGGGCTGGAGCTGGAGGAGAGCGAGGACTACGGCACCGTCGCGGGCCTGTGCATCGCGCTGGCGGGCGGCGCCATCCCGGAGCAGGGCGCGAAGCTGTCGCTGCCGGACGGCACGGTGCTGGAGGTGATGGAGGCGTCACCGCGCCGGGTGCGCGAGGTGCGCGTCCATCTGCCGCCCCCTCCCGCTCAACCGGAGGCCTGAGCCCTCGTGGGTCCACCACCCGCGTGAGAATCCTGACGGGGAACCCAGGGCGTTGTTGGTGATGACGCGCCGGGTCGCTATAAGTCCGGGAGGGTTGCCCTCGGCCCGGGAGGCTCGCGCAGCGGATGTCGTCATCGCCCCCACGCATCGCGTTCGCCATCGAGACGACGCTCGGCAACGCGGTGTTCCTGGACAACCTCAAGCGGGCGATGGCGCGGCGTGACGACATCACGCCGGTGTGGCTGCCCATCGACGAGCACGCGGATGACGTCTGGGAGCAGCTGCCGCTGGTGCGCTCGCGGCTGTCGGTGCGCGGAGGGCTGCGGGCCCGCAGCGCGCTGAACCAGGCCCTGGCGAAGGAGCCGGTGCGAGCGGCGGTGGTGCACACGCAGCGGATGGCGCACCTGGCGCACGACTTCATGCGCCGGGTGCCCAGCGTCATCTCCACGGACGCGACGCCGAGCGGGCTGGAGGACTACCTGCGCTACTACGGCCTGCCCACGCAGCACGCGGGTTGGGTGGGCCGGGCGAAGAACGCGCTGCACCGGCGCACGTACGCCATCGCGAAGGGGATGCTGTCCTTCTCCGAGTTCACCAAGCGTTCGCTGGTGGAGGAGTACGGCGTGCCCGACGCGAGCGTGCACGTCGTGTGGCCCAGCGTGGACACGGCGCTGTGGCGGCCGGCGCCGGAGAAGAAGCCCCGGGACGGCGTGGTGCGGCTGCTCTTCGTGGGAGGCGACCTGGGGCGCAAGGGCGGCAAGCTGCTCCTGCGCTGGGCGCGGGAGACGCGGCGGAGGAACTGGCAGCTGGACCTGGTGACGTCCGAGCGCATCGAGGCGCCGCCGGGCGTGCGCGTGCACGTGGGCGTGCAGCCGAACTCGCCGGAGCTCATCGGCCTGGCGCAGGCAGCGGACCTCTTCGTGCTGCCGACGATGGCGGACATGTCGTCGTGGGCCATCGCGGAGGCGAAGGCCGCGGGCCTGGCGGTGGTGTCCACGCCCGCGGGCGGCGTGGGCGAGCTGGTGCGCGACGGAGTGGACGGGCGCATCGTGCCGGTGGGCGACTACGGGGCGCTGGCGAACACGCTGGACGCGCTGGTGCAGCAGCCGGACACGCTGGAGGCCATGGGGCAGGAGGCCCGCCGCATGGCCGAGGCGCACATGGACCTGGACACGACGTGCTCGCGGATGCTCGCGTTCATCCGGAAGGTGACGGGCGTCTGAGCGGGCCGCGCTACCGGCCCCAACCTTCCCGGTTCAGCAACGCCAGGACGCGGGCGCGCACGTCGTCGCGGATCTCCCGCACGCGCTCCACGGGCTTGCCCTTGGGGTCCTCCAGCGGCCAGTCCTCGCGCTTCAGTCCGGGCACGTAGGGGCACGCATCACCGCAGCCCATGGTGATGAGCCACTGGGCGCCCTGGGCCAGTTCGTCCGTCAGTCGTTGAGGCCGGGCGCCCGACAGGTCGACGCCCACCTCCGCCATGGCGGCCTGCACCTCCGGATGGACGCGCGTTCCGGGCTGCGTGCCGGCGGAGACGGCGCGGGCCTTCGAAGGGTCCGCCAGGAGGTTGAAGAAGGCCGCCGCCATCTGCGAACGACCCGCGTTGTGCACGCAGGCGAAGATGACCGTGCCCATCGAAAGACCTCCGCGTCCGCCAAAGGCAAAGGCCCGGAACCCCTGGGATTTCCCCAGTGATTCCGGGCCCTTACGTCTGCGCGCGATGCAGGATTCGAACCTGCGGCCTTTGGCTCCGGAGGCCAACGCTCTATCCAGCTGAGCTAATCGCGCAGAACCGCTTTCCGGTGTCGGAGGAGTAACCGAAGTCCCCAGACGACGCAAGCACGCAATCCTGACCTGGCCCCGCCTGACGGCTCCTGCACAGAGGGCCCATGAGCCCCGCCTGTCCCCCCGGCGTGATGGACTAGACCCGGGGACATGAACCGCGCTCCCCTGCTATCCGCCTGTCTCCTCGCCGCCTGCCTGGCCTGCACGGAGTCACCCCGGACGCCCCCGGCGTCCCCCGCCCCGAGCCCGACCATGCCCACCCCGCCTCCGCCCGCCCCTCCCCCTGCCCCGCCTGCATCCAAGCCGAATGGGGCCAGCGCCCCGGCCGCGGCGTCGTGCTCGGCGAGCCGGCTGAGCCCCGTCCCCAAGCCCACCGCGACGCCGCTGCCCCCGGCCGTGGCCTCCATGCGCGAGCGCATCATCAAGGCCGCCGTGGCGTGCGACTACGCGGGCCTCCAGAAGCTGGGCGACGAGAAGGGCAAGAGCGTGCGCTTCTCCTACGACCCCGACCAGGACATGGCGACCACCTGGCGCATCCAGGAGGAGTGGAAGGACAGCCCGCAGCCCGTGCTGGCGCGGCTGGTCCACGTGCTCAACCTCCCCTTCTACCAGGAGGGCAACCTCTACTGGTGGCCCACCGCCTTCCGCGAGGGCGCCACCGACGCGGACTTCGCCCTGCTCAAGGGCATCTACCCGGACGAGATGATCACCGACATGCGCAAGGAGAAGAGCTACATCGGCATGCGCGTGGGCATCTCCGCGGACGGCGACTGGCAGGCCGCCATCCAGGGCGATTGAGCCTTCGCCGTCGCCCGCGTCAGTCCCCGGTGACGAAGCGCGCGACGGCCTCCATGACCTCCTCGTCGCCCACCATCCCGACGTGGTCCGCCTTCGTCTCCAGCCGGTCCACGTGGAGCGGCGCCGGAGGCAGCGCGCGCGTCGTGAGCACGGAGCCGTCCCCGTCCGCGAGCACGGGGTCCTCGAACGTGGGCTTCCCGTCGATGACCCGGAAGGACTTGATCAACGGATGCCCCACGCCCACCACCGCCAGCGTGCGGAAGGGAGGAGGCGGTCCCCCGCGCTCGGACAGGGCCCGCGCCAGTCCCGAGCGCGCCTCCAGCATGCGCTCCAGCCACTGGCGATACGCGGGCAGTCCGCGCACCGCCGTGTCCTGGAACACGCCCCACCCGCCGTCGACCCACGCGTCCGGCCGGTACGCGTCGAACGCCACCGGCTGGCCGCTCGCGTCCACGAAGAAGTCGCTCTCCGCGGGCAGCAACTGGAACGCGGACGCGAAGGAGAAGAGCGCCTCCGGGGACAGCAGCGCCCGGTTGCGTCCCACCGGCGTGCCCAGGGTGAAGTCGTCGAACATGCCCGGCGCGCCCCGGAACGGCGTGCCCAGGAACACCACGCGCTTCACGTGCCGCGCGCCCGCCCACGTGGGCTCGCCCGTGTCGTCGCCCGCGCCGTAGCGCAGGCAGTGCAGCGTGACGAGCCCGCCCATGCTGTGCGCCACCAGGTTCACCTTCACCCGGCCGCCCCGCGCCGCCGCCAGCTCGTCCAGCAGCGCGCACAGCCGCTTCGACGTCACGCGGTTGTCCTGGCGCCAGTCGTAGTCGAAGACCATGAAGCCCGGCAGACGCTCGCGCGCGAACTCCTGGAAGCCCTTGTAGATGTCGTAGCGCGCCACCCACGGCAGCACCGTGAAGCGCGTCATCGGCCCGTCCACCTCCAGCGCCCCGAAGTTCGGCGTCGCCCGCTGCCCGGGAAACGGCAGCGCCAGCGAACGCTCCCCTCGCGTCAGCAGGTCGCCCACGGACACCCACGCCCGCTCGTGCTCCGCGTCCGCCGTGGCCAGGAACGACCCACGGTAGCCGTGGATGAAGACCGTCACCTCCTCGCCCGTGGGCGGAGGCAGCGCGACGCGAGAGGCCGTGCAGGCGCTCAGCAACATCAGGAACGGGACCGGGAGCAGACGCATGCGGCGCAACGTCTCCCCCGGCGCCCCCTCCACGCAAGCACCCGCCGCATCCCGGGCGCTGACGCGTCAGCCCGTCCCTCCGGCGCGTCAGGTCCCGGACTGACGGGTCAGGACTGCCCTCCCGGACAGCAGTGACTTCCCAGCAGGTCGGCTTGCATCCCGTGGCCTGTCCCGTGCAAAAGGCACGGCGCACGCCCGGCCCGGGTCAAGGGAGTTCGAGCCATGGATGAAATCGTCGTTCAGTTGAAGTCACTTGCCATCACCGAAGCGCTTCCGCTGCTGCTCAAGGTCATTGGCGCGCTGTTCATCTGGTTCATCGGGCGGGCGGTGATTGGCGGCTTCCGCAAGGTGCTGGACATGGGCCTGCAGCGGCGGCAGCTGGACGCCACGCTCATCCGCTACGTCGGCTCGCTCTTCACCGGCACGCTCACCCTGATGCTCATCGTCGGCATCCTGGGGGTGATGGGCGTGGAGACGACGTCCTTCGCCGCGTTGATCGCCGCCGCGGGTATCGCCATTGGTGCCGCCTGGTCCGGGCTGCTCGCCAACTTCGCCGCGGGCGTCTTCCTGCTGGTGCTGCGCCCCTTCCGCGTGGGCGAGGAGATTGAAGCCGGCGGCGTCGTGGGCATCGTCCAGGAGATCGGCCTGTTCGTCACGACGCTCGACACGTCGGACAACGTGCGGATCTCCGTGGGCAACAACCAGATGTTCAGCGACAACATCGTCAACTTCAGCCACCACCCGCACCGCAAGCTGACGGTCAAGGTGCCGCTGATGCACGGCGTGGACGTGCGGGTGCTCCAGCAGGCGCTGCTGGACCGCATGCCTTCGGTGACGGGCGTCCAGGCGAAGCCCGTGCCCCAGGTGGAGATCGCGGAGTTCACGCTCCAGGGGCCCGTGCTGGCGGTGTGCATCTTCTGCAAGCCCACCGAGTACAACGACACGCAGGCCAACGTCGGTGACGCGATCGCGGAGACCCTCTTCGTCGCGGGCTACACCGTGCCCACGCCCGCCGTCCTGGCCTCGCCGCTGGCGCGCGCGAAGGCCGGCTGAAGGCGGACCGGCGCATTCAGCGGAGGCGCCCAGGCCTCCCGTCAGCGCGTCCAGCAGGGAGCTAGTGTCGAAGGGGCCATCGTGCCGGTGGCCGGTGGCGAAGAAATGAAGGGGCCATGGAAGGGCTCCTCGCTGGCCAGAATCCGGGAGGGCCCCACCGCGCTCGCACCAGACGGTCGTCGGCCCCGGATCCTGCTCCCCCTCCAGACGGACGGACGACCGCGCGAGCAGGTCCCCTCTGGAGGACACAGGAAGTTCTTCCCACAACGACTTCGGGGAACCCGCCTCTTCCCGCAAATGCATGGATTCATTCGGGCTTCCGTCAGGGCGCCCCCATGACAGGTCGCTCGCCCAAGAATAATATGGCGAGTGTGGATTTGACCCACCCCGCGCTTTACCCGGCAAAGCAGCGCAGGGCGTCAATCCGGAATCAACAGCAGGCCTGAGTCCCCGCGAACGTCACCGCCCCGGGTGACGCTCGCGCTGGCGTCCCCGAGCGCGGAGTCCATCGAGATGAGCAACGAGCTGTCGAAGCGGATCGCCAACCTCTCACCGGAGAAGCGCGCCGAGTTGCTCAAGAAGATGGCCGCGCAGAAGGCCGCCACGGGCAACGTCGTGCAAGGCATCCCGGTGCAGGACCGCTCGCACCCGCTGCCGCTGTCGTTCGCCCAGCAGCGCCTGTGGTTCATGGATCAGCTGCAACCCGGCACCCCGCTCTACAACGTGCCCATGGCGGTGCGCGTGGAGGGCGCGCTGGACGTGGCCGTGCTGGAGCGCGCGCTGCGCGAGGTGGTGCGCCGTCACGAAGTGCTCCGCACCACCTTCCACGAGGACGCCTCCGGGCAGCCCGTGCAGGTCGTGTCGCCGGAGCCGGTGCTCACGCTGGAGCACCACGACGCGGTCGGCTCGTCGGACGCGGCGTGGCGACTGGCGCGTGAAGCCGCGGCCCGGCCCTTCGACCTCGCGAAGGGTCCGCTCCTGCGCGCGCTGCTCCTGACGTGGGCGCCGGGAGAGCACCTGCTCGCGGTGGTGGTGCACCACATCGTCTCCGACGGCTGGTCCATGACGCTGCTGGTGCGCGAGGTGGCGCTGCTCTACGGCGCCTTCGCGCGAGGCCAGCCCGCGCCCCTGCCGCCCCTGGGCGTGCAGTACGCGGACTTCGGCGTCTGGCAGCGCGAGTGGCTGCGGGGCCCGCGGCTGGAGAAACAACTCGACTACTGGAAGCAGCAGCTGGCCGGGGTGCCCTCCGCGCTGGAGCTGCCCACGGATCGGCCGCGCCCCGCGGCCCGCGGTGGCCGGGGCGCCCGTCATGACCTGCTGCTGTCGCGGGAGCTGACGGAGGCGTTGAAGGCGCTGGCGCAGCAGGAGGGCGCCTCGCTCTTCATGGTGCTGCTGACGGGCTGGCAGGTGCTGCTGTCGCGCTACGCGGGGCAGGAGGACGTGACGGTGGGCTCGCCGGTGGCGGGCCGGGATCGCGGCGAGGTGCAGGGCCTCATCGGCCTGTTCGTCAACACGGTGGTGCTGCGCACGCAGGTGGAGCCCTCCGCGTCCTTCCGCGCGCTGCTGCGCCAGGTGCGCGAGACGGTGCTCGCGGCCCATGAGCACCAGGAGGTCCCCTTCGAGCGGCTGGTGGAGGAGCTTCGTCCGGAGCGCACCCAGGGGCGCACGCCGTTCTTCCAGGTGATGCTCACGCTCCAGGCGTCCCTGCGCGGCGCGACCTCCGTGGAGGGCGTGAAGCTGGAGGCGCTGGAGCTGGACACGCACACGTCGAAGTTCGACCTGCTGCTCCAGGTGCTGGAGACGGAAGCGGGCCTCAAGGGCTTCCTGGAGTACGACGCCGACCTCTTCACCGCGCCCACCATGGCGCGCATGGCGGAGCACCTGCGCGTGCTCCTGGAGGGCGTCGTCCGCCGTCCGCACGAGGCCGTGGCCCGGCTGCCGCTGCTCACCGACGCCGAGCGCCACGAGGTGCTGCTTGCCTGGCAGCCGCCCCGCCCCACCCCGCTGCCGTGGACCTCGCAGCACGGCGCCTTCGAGGCGCAGGCGGACCTCACGCCGGACGCGGTCGCCGCCACCTTCGGCGACGCGTCGCTCACGTACGCGCAGCTGGAGGCACGGGCGTCGCGGCTGGCGCGTCACCTGCGCCGGCTGGGCGTGGGCACCGAGGTGCGCGTGGGCCTGTGCGTGGAGCGCTCGCTCGACATGCTGGTGGCGGTGCTCGCCGTGTTGAAGGCCAGGGGCACCTACGTGCCGCTGGATCCGGCGTTCCCCACGGACCGGCTGGCGTACATGGTGGAGAGCAGCGGGATGCCGGTGCTGGTGTCCCAGCGCTCGCTGGAGTCCCTCCTGCCGCCACATTCGGCGCGCGTGGTGCTGCTGGACGGGGACGCGGAGGCCATCGCGGCGGAGGACGGCTCGCCGCTGCGCGACGCGGTGTCGCCAGAGGCCGTGGCGTACGTGCTCTTCACCTCCGGCAGCACCGGCCGACCCAAGGGCGTGCAGGTGCCGCACGGCGCGGTGGCGCGCTTCCTGGCGGCGCTGCGCGAGACGACGGGCCTGTCGGCGCAGGACGTGTTGGTGGCCGTCACCACGCTGTCGTTCGACATCGCGGTGCTGGAGCTGTTCCTGCCGCTGTCGGTGGGTGGGCAGGTCGTCATCGCGTCGCGGGACATCGCCGTGGACGGCTCGCGGCTGGCGGGCCTGCTCCGGCGCTGCGGGGCGACGGTGCTCCAGGCCACCCCCAGCACCTGGCGGCTGCTGCTGGAGACGGACTGGAGGGACCCGGGGCTGACGGCGCTCACCGGCGGCGAGGCGCTGCCGCGCGAGCTGGCAGAGTCGCTGCTCCAGCGCTGCCGCGCGCTGTGGAACGTGTATGGCCCCACGGAGACGACGGTGTGGTCCACCGCGCACGCGGTGGCGTCGGGCACGGGCAGCGTGCCCATTGGTCGGCCTATCTCCGGCACGCGGGTGTACGTGCTGGACAGCGGGCTGAACCCGGTGCCGCGCGGCGTGCCGGGCGAGCTGTTCATCGGTGGTGACGGCGTCACCCGGGGCTACCTCCACCGGCCGGACCTGACGGCGGAGCGGTTCCTCCCGGATGCGCACGGCGGCGTGCCGGGCCTGCGCGTGTACCGCACGGGCGACCGCGTGCGGTGGGCGGCGGACGGCGTGCTGGAGTACCTCAACCGCGTCGACAACCAGGTGAAGCTGCGCGGCTACCGCATCGAGCTGGGGGAGATTGAAGCGGTGCTGAGCCAGGCCCCCGGCGTGCGCGACGCCGCCGTGGTGGTGCGCGGCAGCGCGGCCGACGCGCGCCTCGTGGGCTACGTGGTGGCGCGTCCCGGTCAGACGCTGGAGTCCCCGACCCTGCGGGCACTCCTGAGGGAGCGGCTGCCCGAATACATGGTGCCGTCCGCGCTCGTCGTGCTGGACGCCATGCCCCTGACGCCCAACGGGAAGGTGGACCGCAAGGCCCTGCCCGCGCCGGACGTGTCCACCGAGGCCACGCGCGAGTTCGTCGCGCCGCGCACGCCGATGGAGGCCCAGGTCGCGGAGCTCTACGCGTCGCTTCTGAATGTGCAGCGGGTGGGCGCGACGGACAGCTTCTTCGAGCTGGGAGGCCACTCGCTGCTCGCCACGCGGCTGACGTCGCGGTTGCGCACGGCGTACCAGGTGGACCTGCCCCTGCAGGCGTTGTTCGAGTCCCCCACGGTGGCGGACCTGGCGGCGCGCATCGCAGCCTCGACGAAGGATCCGCGCTTCGCCGGCCCGCCCCCGGTGGTGCCGGTGTCGCGCACGAGCAAGCTGCCCGCGTCCTTCGCGCAGCAGCGGCTCTGGGTGCTGGAGCAGTTCGATCCGGGCTCGGCCGCGTACAACATGCCGTTCTCGCTGCGGCTGACGGGGGCGCTGAACCTGGAGGCCCTGCGCCGCGCCCTGGAGCTGGTGGTGCACCGGCATGAGTCGCTGCGCACCACCTTGCGGCCGGACTCGGACGGGCCGGTGCAGGTCATCGCGCCGCCCGAGCCGCTGGTGCTGCCGGTGGTGGACCTGCGCGCCCTTTCGCCGGAGCAGCGCGACGCGGAGGTGAAGCGCCGCACGGAGCTGGAAGTGCGGCTCCCGTTCAACCTGGAGGTGGGGCCGCTGCTGCGCGTGTCCGCGCTGGTGCTGGATGCGCGGGAGCACCTGGTGCTGCTGACCCTCCACCACGCCGTCTTCGACGGTTGGTCCATGAGCGTCCTGATGCGGGAGCTGTCGGAGGCCTACCGGGCCCTGGTGGCGGGGACGCAGCCCGTCCTGCCCGCACTGCCATTCCAGTACGCGGACTTCGCGGTGTGGCAGCGCCAGTGGCTGTCGGGCGCGGAGAAGGAGCGGCAGCTCGACTGGTGGCGCCAGCAGCTTGAAGGCATGCCGTCCGTTCTGGAGTTGCCCACGGACCGTCCGCGCGGCCTCCGTGAAGCGCATCCCGGTGCGCTGCTGCCGGTCGCGTTCCCCCTGGAGCTGACGCGGGCCGTGGAGGCCCTCTGCGTGCGCGAGGGCATCACGCCCTTCATGTTCCTGCTCGGCGCGCTCCAGGTGTTGATTGGCCGCTACTCCGGTCAGGACGACGTGAGCGTCGGTTCTTCCGTTGCGGGCCGCAACGACGCGCAGCTGGAGGGGATGCTCGGGTTCTTCATCAACACGCTCGTGCTGCGCACCCGGATGGGCGGCGAGCCCACCGTGCGGGAGCTGCTGGGCCGCGTGCGCACCACCACGCTGGGGGTGCTCGCGAACCAGTACGTGCCGTTCGAAGAGCTCCAGCCGATGCGCAGCCTGCGCCAGTCGCCGTTGTTCAACGTGCTGTTCCTCATGCAGAACATCCCGGAGGTGGACCTCTCGCTCGCGGGAGTGAACGTGCAGGTCGAGGAGCGCACGGGCGCGTCCGCGAAGTTCGACCTCACGCTCTCGCTGTCGCGGACCGAGAAGGGCTTCACGGGAGAGCTGGAGTACGACACCGACCTGTTCGACAGGTCCACCGTCACGCGGATGATGCGGCACCTGCGGCAGGTGGTGGAGGGCTTCGTCGCGAAGCCGGAGCAGCGTGTGTCGTCGATTCAGCTGCTCACGGGGGAGGAGCGCGAGCAGGTGCTGATGGAGTGGAACGCCACGCGGGCGCCGTTCCCGGAAGCGTGCGTGCACTCGCTCTTCGAGGCGCAGGTGCGTCGTGAGCCCGAGGCGCTGGCCGCGGTGTTCGAGGGGACGGAGTTGACGTACGCGCAACTGGATGCGCGTGCCAATCAGCTCGCCCATGCCCTTCGCCGTCGTGGCGTGGGCCCGGAAGTCCGCGTCGCCCTCAGCGTCGAGCGTTCGCTCGATATCGTCATCGGCCTGCTGGGCATCCTGAAGGCTGGTGGTGCCTGGGTGCCGGTGGATCCGCTGCTGCCCCGTGAGCGCCTGGCCTTCATGCTGGAGGACAGCGCCGCGCAGGTGCTTGTCACCCAGCAGGGGCTGGTGGACCGCTTCCCGGATGCGCTGCGTGGCCGAGCGCTCTGCCTGGACACCGAGCGCGGCGCTCTCGCCGAGGAGTCTACGGACGCACCTACGACGGGCGTGACGCCCGCGAACATGGCGTACCTGCTCTACACGTCGGGCAGCACGGGCACGCCGAAGGGCACGGCGGTGGAACACCGCAGCGTCGCCAACCTCGTCACGCATGAGGCAGTGGCCTACGGCATCGGGCCCGGCAGTCGCGTGTTGCAGTTCGCGAGCCTCAGCTTCGACCTGTCGGTGGAAGAAGTCTTCACCACGCTCTGCAACGGCGCCACGCTGGTGCTCGCGCCGCTGGAGAAGTTGATGCCGGGCGCCCCCCTGCCCGTGCTGCTGCGTGAGCAGGAATTGAGTGTCGTGAGCCTCACCCCGGCGGCACTTGCGGCCACGTCCTCCGAAGGGCTGCCCAAGGTGCGCACCGTCATCTCCGGCGGTGAGGCCCTGCCCGCCGACGTCGTTGCGCGCTGGGCTCCGGGACGAAGGTTGATCAACACCTACGGCCCCACGGAAGCCACCGTCATCGCGACGTTCGGCGAGGTGGTCGCGGATGGGAACGTGCCCTCCATCGGCAAGCCGTTGGCGAACGTGCGCGTCTACGTGCTCGACCCGCAGGGGCAGCCGGTGCCGGTGGGCGTGCGCGGTGAGCTGCACATCGGTGGCGTGGGCGTGGCGCGTGGATACGCAGGGCGCCCGAGCCTCACCGCCGAGCGCTTCGTGCCGGATGCCTTCTCCGGTGAGGAAGGGGCTCGCCTCTACCGCACGGGCGACGTCGTGCGCTGGCGCGCGGACGGCCAGCTGGACTTCGTGGGACGCATTGACGCCCAGGTGAAGGTGCGCGGCTTCCGCATTGAGTTGGGCGAAGTCGAGAACGCCCTGCGGGCCGCTCCGGCCGTGAAGGACGCTGTCGTGCTCGCCCGCGAGGATGCACCGGGCGACAAGCGGTTGGTGGCCTACGTCGTGGGTGAGGCCCTCGACGTCACTGCCCTCCGCGCCTACCTCAAGCAGCACCTGCCCGAGTACATGGTGCCCGCGGCCTTCGTCTCCATGGAGGCGCTGCCACTGACGTCCAACGGCAAGGTGGACCGTAAGGCCCTCCCTGTCCCGGACGCCGGCCTGCTTCGGGCCTCGCACGCCTATGAAGCCCCCTCCTCCCCTCTGGAGGAGAAGCTCGCGGCGCTCTGGAGTGAAGTGCTGCGCGTCCCCACCGTGGGCCGCACGGATAACTTCTTCGAGTTGGGTGGCCATTCGCTGCTCGCCACCCAGCTAGTGGCCCGCGCGCGCGCCGCGCTCGACGTGGAGTTGCCCCTCCGCGTCCTCTTCGAAGCCCCCACCATCGCGGCCCTTGCTGAACGCCTCCAGCGCTCGGTGACGGGCACGCGCCTGCCGCCTCTCACCCGCACGCGCACTGAAGGCCCCCAGCCGCTTTCCTTCGCCCAGCAGCGCCTCTGGTTCCTCGACCAACTGGCGCCGGACGACGCGTCCTACAACCTCCCTGTCGCGCTGCGCCTGCTGGGGCGCCTGGATGTCGAAGCCCTGCGCCGTTCCTTTGAAGCGCTGGTGGCGCGCCACGAAGCCCTGCGCACCACCTTCTTCGAGCACGAAGGCCAGCCCTTCCAGCGCATTCATGCTCCCGCCTCCTGGTCCCTTCCCGTGGAGGACTTGTCTGGGTTGGAAGAGTCCGCGCGCGAAGCGGAGACGGTGCGGCTGGCCACCCGGGAAGCCCGGCAGCCCTTCCACCTCGTCCAAGGGCCGCTGCTGCGCACTGCCCTGCTGCGGCTGGCCGAGGAAACGCACGTCCTCCTCGTGACGATGC